>NZ_JBFUGA010000260.1:0-513 GCF_056403155.1 Methylobacterium sp. P3_A11 | reverse complement strand
TGGGTGGGCAGGGTGATGCCGGTGCCCTCGTGGAAAATCTCGATGTCATTGGCGAGCAGCGTCTTGGCGGTGCTGATGGGCTCGCCGGTGCCGGGATTGCGAGCGTAGCGAGGATGGGCGCCGGAGGCGATTAGCAGGCGCAGGCGATGGCCGGCGAGGAAGCTATGAGCTGTGGCGTGGAGGGGGAATGTGAGCGTCCAGCTGCCGTCGGCTTCGGTTTTGGTTTCCGGCGTTACGCGGAGGAAGCCATCGCAGATATTGGTGGAGACGCCATTGGGGTCGACATCGGAAAGACGCACGAAGAAGTCGGCGTGGGGCAGGCTGGCGCGGGCGCGGAGGCGCACCTGGCACTGGCCGATGATGGTCAGCGGCTTCAGGAGCGCGGGGCCGGTATAGGTGAGGACGTCCGAGCGGGCTTCGAGCGGCGCGTTGTCCTGGGCGCCGGCACCGGTGAAGGCGAAGATGGCGCCGCCTAGATTGGGCGTGGGGTCGTTTGGGTCGTAGCGATAGCTG
>NZ_JBFUGA010000259.1:0-532 GCF_056403155.1 Methylobacterium sp. P3_A11 | reverse complement strand
GCCTTCATGCCAGTCCATGCGCACAGCGACTGTCAGATCGAGATGGCCGAGCGCGCCGCTGGCGAACTCGGTTTCGACGATCCAGCAATAGGCGCCGAAGCGTTCGTTGAGGCGCGCGTGCACGGCGGTGATTTCGCCGCAGAGGAAGCGGGCGGTATCGACGAGATGCGAGCCATGCGCCAGCATGAAATATTGCCTGAGATCGGCCTTCGGATTGCCTGCGGGTTTCCTCGCCAATTTGCTGGTGACGGGCAGCGGCTGAATGGCGTCGGTGTTAGTGTAGCGGTGGGTGGAATCGCAATACCAGGCCTTGAGCGCCAGCACCTCGCCCATCTCGTCGCGGACGAAGTCGTGGGCCGCCTCCAGCGCCGGGTCGAAGCGCTTCATGTGGCCGACCTGCAGCACCTTGCCGGAGCGCTTGACCGCCGCTGCCAGCGCCTCGCCTTCCTCGACAGAGGTGCCGATCGGCTTTTCGCAGAGAACATGCTTGCCGGCGTCGAGCGCCTTGATCGACATCGGCACGTGGTAGGCG
>NZ_JBFUGA010000258.1:0-535 GCF_056403155.1 Methylobacterium sp. P3_A11 | reverse complement strand
GCCCCCCTCCCCCGACCGGGCGACGTTGGCGCGCCCGTCGGTCAGCAGCACGATCGCCGGGCGGCTTCCGCCGCGGCGCACACCCAGCGCCACCGCGACGGCCGCGTCGATCCCGGCCGCGAGGGGCGTCCCGCCCCCGCCCGGCAGCCCCGAGAGGCCGCGCTTGGCCCGGGTCAGCGAGCGCGTCGGCGGCAGGATCAGTTCGGCGCCGGCGCCGCGGAACGCCACGAGCGCCACCCGGTCGCGCCGGACATAGGCCTCGGCCAGCAGCAGCTCGACCGCGCCCTTGGCCTCGGCCAGCCGCTCCAGGGCGGCCGAGCCCGAGGCATCGACGCAGAACACCGTGGTGGTCTCGGTCCGCTGCTTGAGGATCCGGATCCGCAGATCGTCCCGCCGCACCACGATGCGGCGCGTCTCCTCCGCGCCGCGCCGCAGGGCCTGCCAGGGCGCCGCCGTCCGCAGGGTGGCGAGCAGGTCCAGGCGTCCCCGCCGCGGATCGCCCCGCCGGCTGCCGATCGGGCGCCCGGTCCGGGCC
>NZ_JBFUGA010000257.1:0-540 GCF_056403155.1 Methylobacterium sp. P3_A11 | reverse complement strand
GCGTTCGGAGGCGGCGATCGTGTCTCGGGGGCGGGTGTTGCGGGACCTCCGGGCCGCTGCCCGGGCGGTCCGCGGTCCGGCGCTGCATCCCGCGGGCCCGCACGGTTCGGAACTGCATTTGGGGACGGGCGGTCCCTGTCCGGCGCCTGCCGCTGCTGTGGGGGCGCCGAGGGCCGCTCGGTGTCGGGGCGGCTAGCAGGACCGCCCTCCCGGTCCTGACGCTGCGGACGCTCGACGCCGGGCCGGGCGGGGGCCGCGCGCTCGTCCGGACTCCGCTCCTGGGTCGCCCGGCCCGGACGATCCGGCTGCCGATCCTGTTGGCGTTCCTGCTGACGTTCTTGCTGCCGCTCCTGCTGACGCTCCTGTCGCTCCGGTGCGGGCGCCCGCGGAGCCGGCGGTTCCGGCCGGCGGTCGGGTGCACGCTCCCGCGCGGGCGGCTCGGCCTGAGGTTGGCGCTGGGCCGGCGGCTCGGCCCGCTCCCGTGCGGCGGGGGGTGGCGCAGGCCGCTCCGGCCGAGGCTCGGGCCGATCGCGGCCGGCC
>NZ_JBFUGA010000256.1:0-585 GCF_056403155.1 Methylobacterium sp. P3_A11 | reverse complement strand
GCCCGGCGCGGCCGCGACGGGCGGCCGGGGGGCGCGTGCGACAGGGAGAAGGCCATGACCGTCACCCGCACCCCCCGCAGGCCGCCGGGCCGGGCGGCCACGCCCCCCGACGCGGAGGCCGGAGCGGGCGTCGCCCTCGGCGGGCGGCCGCGGAGCATCCGCTTCCCGCCGTACTGGCACGCGTGGTTCACGCGCCAGACCGAGCCGCGCCTCGCCGCCCTCGACGAGCTGGTCGACGAGCATGTCGAGCGCCGCGCCCTGCGCCGCTACCTGCGCCGCCTCAAGCACGCGACGGTGTTCGCCTTCGTCGCTGCGGCGGCGGCCGCGCACTGGTTCTCGGACCAGATCGCGTGGCTCGCCGGGCATATCCCGGCCCTGCGGGCCGCCTGGAAGATGGTGGTGGGAGCGTGAGATGCACCTGCGCTGGGACCGCGTCCTCGACCGCGCGTGGCTGGCCCTGGCCGGGGCCGCCGCGGTGACGGTGGCACTCCACGGGGGGGCGCAGCTCGGCCATGGGATCCCGCTCCCCGGGGCGGGCGGCGTCGTGCCGGCCGCGCAGGCGGCGGGACCGCGGCCGCGCCGGGG
>NZ_JBFUGA010000255.1:0-608 GCF_056403155.1 Methylobacterium sp. P3_A11 | reverse complement strand
GCGACGAGATGATCAGGATCTCGCGGATGCCGGCCAGCATCAGCACCGAGACCGGATAGTAGATCATCGGCTTGTCGTAGACCGGCAGGAGCTGCTTGTTGATCGACAGCGTGGCCGGGTGCAGGCGCGTGCCGGATCCGCCGGCCAGAACGATACCCTTCATGGCTTGGAAACTCCCTCTGTCACCGGCCCGACGAGCCGGTCCAGGATGTCGTCGAGCGCCGCCTGCCAGGGCCGCGGCGCGATGCCGTAGGCCGCAGCGAGGCTGTCGGTGGACAGGCGCGAATTGGCCGGCCGCCGGGCCGGTGTCGGGTAGGCGGAGGTCGGGATGCCCTTGACCTGGCCGGCACCGCCGAGGACGAGGATGTCCATCAGCCGTTTAGTCCCAGGCGCTCACCCTTGTAGCGGCCCTCGCGGATCGGGCGCCACCAGCCCTCGTTGGCGAGGTACCAGGCCACGGTCTCCTCGAGCGCCCGCTCGAAGGTCTTCTGCGGGCGCCAGCCGAGTTCGGCCTCGGCCTTGCCGCAGTCGATGGCGTAGCGCCGGTCATGGCCCGGGCGGTCGGCCACGAAGCTGATCAGCTGCTCGTGCGGCGCGCCCTGCGGGCG
>NZ_JBFUGA010000254.1:0-638 GCF_056403155.1 Methylobacterium sp. P3_A11 | reverse complement strand
GCCTCGTGCTGGTGCTGGGCGCCCGCCGGGCCGGCACGGCGATGCCRCTGCCCCTCGCCGACTTGGCCGGCATCGCCGGGATCGCGCTGGCCTGCGGCGCGGTGAATGCCGGGATCGCCCTGGTCCCGGGGGGGCTGATGCCGCCGGGCCAGGCCCTGCGCCTGGTCCTGCTCGCGGTCGCCGCCGGGGTGACCGCGTGGCGCTACGACGTGCTCGGCTTCGCCGGCGCGATCCGCCACCGGCTCGCGGCCTGACGGCCCCGCGATGACCGACACCGCCGCGCTCCCGGGAGGCTTCGTGGCGGCGATCCGGACCCTCGATCCCGGCGCCCCCTGGATCCCGGCCTGGCGCGCCCTCGGCGCAGCCGCCCTGATCCGGAATCCGTTCTACGAGGCGGGCTACGCCCTGGCTGCCCGCGACGCTTTCGGGGCGGGCGTCCGGCTCCTCCTCGTCGCCGACCGGGCGCCGGAGGCACCGGGAGTCCGGCTCGTCGCCGCCTGGCCGTTCCGGCTGTCGTGGCGGCGCTGGGGCCTGCCGCTGCCGCTGCTCATGGGCTGGACCCACGGCTACGCCCCGTACGGGGCGCCGCTCCTCGACGGCGCCGCGCCGGAGGCCGCCCTGGCGGGGCTGCTCGCCGC
>NZ_JBFUGA010000253.1:0-640 GCF_056403155.1 Methylobacterium sp. P3_A11 | reverse complement strand
GCCCATAGGAGGTCTTGGCGAACATCTCGCCCCGGGCCACGAGCTGGTCGCGGTTGATGAAGCCCTGGAGGTAGGCGATCTCCTCCAGGCAGGCGACCTGCAGGCCCTGGCGATGCTGGAGGGTGCGGACGAATTCGCTCGCCTCCAGCAGGCTGTCGTGGGTCCCGGTGTCGAGCCACGCGTAGCCGCGCGACATGCGCTCGACATGCAGCTGGCCGCGCTGGAGATAGGCCTCGTTCACGCTGGTGATCTCCAGCTCGCCGCGGGCCGAGGGTTTCACGTCGGCGGCGATGTCGAGCACCTGATTGTCGTAGAAGTACAGGCCGGTCACCGCCCAGGTGGAATCCGGGTTCTGCGGCTTCTCGACGATCTTCGTCGCGCGGCCGGTCTTGTCGAGGCTGACCACGCCGTAGGCCTGCGGGTTGTCGACATGGTAGGCGAAGACGGTGGCGCCCCGCTTGCGCGCCGCCGCGCGCTCGAGCAGCTCGCCCATGCCGGCGCCGAAGAACAGGTTGTCGCCGAGAATCAGCGCCACGTCGTCGTCGCCGACGAAGTCGCGCCCGATCACGAAGGCCTGGGCGAGGCCCTCCGGCCGCGGCTGCAGCGCGTAGGAGAACTTCAGCCCGAACTGCTCGCCGGT
>NZ_JBFUGA010000252.1:0-646 GCF_056403155.1 Methylobacterium sp. P3_A11 | reverse complement strand
GGTTCAGGTGCTTCCGTGTGTCCGGCCTGTTGATGCAGCCATCCTCACGGCTGCGGGCCTGTATGGAGATCGCGGATCGGGTCCAAATCGCTTTTGCGCGCTCGAGGCGCCTGGACATTCACGGGTTTTCCCGACCCCGTCTTCTGACCGTTGCGCCATACCTCTCGACTGACCTTCCCTGCCTCCCTGACGCCTCAGGCCGTGGCGATTACGCCGTGGCCGGAGCTCTGTAGGAGCCGCCGTGGGCCATCAAGGCCCAGACGATCCGCGCCATCTTGTTCGCCAGGGCGACGGTGATCAGCATGCGCGGCTTGCGCGACAGCATGCTGGCCAACCATGCCCCAGCTTTATCGGGATCACGCGCCGCGACCTTGGTCGCAGAGCTCGCGCCCAAGATCAGCAACCGTCGCAGGCTGCGCTCGCCCATCTTGGTCGTTCGCCCCAGCCGCTCCTTGCCGCCGCTGGAGTGTTGCCGCGGGACGAGACCGAGCCAAGCCGCAAAGTCGCGCCCGCGGCGGAAGGTACTGGCGGCCGGTGCCAGAGCCACGAGTGCGGTCGCGATCACCGGGCCGACACCCGGTATCGTCATCAGCCGCTTGGCCACGGCATCGTCCTTCGCGCGTTGGGCGATCTCGCGGTCCAGACG
>NZ_JBFUGA010000251.1:0-660 GCF_056403155.1 Methylobacterium sp. P3_A11 | reverse complement strand
TCGCCCTTCAGCTCCTGCGCCTTGCCCTCGGCCACGAGCGTGTCGTTGCCGGTGGCCTTGCCGGCCGCCTGTTTGACGTTGCCGACGGCCTCGTTGGCCAGACCCTTGAGCTTGTCGGTGGTGCTGTTCATCGTGTGCACTCCTGCTGTGTGAGGAAGGCCGTATGCTCCGGCCGGTTGCGGCCCCCGCCGCGCGGCGGGGGCCGGAGAAGGAATTCAGACGCGCCGCGCGTCGTAGGAGGCGAGGAGCGTCGCCGGCTTCGGGGCGCCAAGGCGACCGCCGAAGAAGGCCGCCAGCGCACCGAGGATCAGCGCGAGGGCCGCGTAGAAGGCGCCCTGGGTGGCGGCGGACTTCGCCGTCACGGCCGCGGCCTCGGCCTTCTGCTTGGCGGTGGCGACAGCCTGCTCGTACTGCGTCTGGTAGTCGTCGATCTGCGCCTTGGCCTGATCCGGCGAAATGCCCTGGGCCTTGGCCAGCGCGTCGGCGGCGCGGCTCTTGGCCTGCTCCTTCTGGGCCGGATCACCGGTCAGCACGGCGCGCACCGCCGCCACCGCCGCATCCTTGGCGGCCTGCGGGTCCTGGCCGGCGGCCTGCTGGCGGACCGTCTGCTCGATGCCGTCCAGCGGGTTGGTGATCTTCGACAGCGACGGCGCCGCGGCC
>NZ_JBFUGA010000250.1:0-661 GCF_056403155.1 Methylobacterium sp. P3_A11 | reverse complement strand
GCAGGCGGTCTCCTGGTACCTGCGCTACCCGCTGAGCTACCGCGACATCGAGGAGCTGTTCCTTGAACGTGGCCTGGAGGTGGATCACTCCTCCGTGAACCGCTGGGTTCTGGCCTATGCGCCGCTGATCGAGAAGCGGCTACGGCAGTTTTGTCGGCCACACTGCGGCTCGCTGCGCATCGACGAAACCTACATCAAGGTGCGGGGCGAGTGGCGCTACCTCTACCGGGCGATCGACAAGCATGGCACGTCCGTCGACTTCCTACTGACCGCCAAGCGCGATCTCGATGCGGCCAAGCGGTTCTTCCGCAAGGTGCTCCAAGATCAGCCGCTACTCGCCCCTGATCGGATCGGCACGGATGGCGCTGGCCCGTACCCGCCGGCCATCGCCCATAGCCGTGAGGTGGGTTTGCTGCCCCGTGCGCCGCTCCACTATGTGACCAAGCACCTGCAGCAAGGCATCGAGAGTGACCACTTCCGGGTCAAGCGAGCGATGCCGCGGGTGGGCGGCTTCCGGTCCTTCCACACGGCGCGGCGCACGATCTGCGGCTTCGAGGCGATGCTGTGGCTGCGCAAGGGCTTCGGCTTTGCCGGCGCGTGGACCGTGTGCGAGCAGAACCGGCTGCTCGGGGTCTGCTTCGGACTTCAGGCGGTTAACAAA
>NZ_JBFUGA010000249.1:0-731 GCF_056403155.1 Methylobacterium sp. P3_A11 | reverse complement strand
CGGCCGCGCCGGGCCTCAGCCCCGGGGCGCGGCGCCCGCGCCGTGCAGCTGGACGAGGGCCGGGGCGAGGACGCTCGCGGCGCTCGCCTGCGGGTCGAGGGGCAGCGCCCGGAAGATCCGCGCGGCGACACCCTCGGCGCCGCCGGCCTTCCGGACGACGTGGGCGGGGGCGGTGGCGAGCACGTGCCGGGTGCCCGCCGCGACCACCGCCGCCCCGAGATCGACGTTCACGGTCCGGCCCCGGGCCGCACCGGCCACGGCGTTCTGGCCGAACTCGGCACCGGCGCGGATCGCGGCCTCGACGCGGTCGCGGGTGAGCAGCGAGGCCGCCCAGGGCGCGACCCGGGCGATGCCGGCGGTCACGGCGGCGGCGGCGAGCGGCACGAGGACGGCCGTGACCGGCTGGAGAAGGCCGACCAGCCAGTCGCCCCAGGGCAGCGTCACGCCGGCGGCGGGCAAGACCCCGGCGGCGGGCAAGACCGCGGCGAGGCCCGAATCCGGACGCGCGACGAGCGGCAGGGCGGCACAGGCGAGGACGAGCCCCGCGCGGATACGGTGCGTCATGGTCGATCTCCGTGGCTGATCGCGCGGCGGACCCGGCCGGCTCGGGATCTGGTTCGGCGGCGCGGGTCAGGCGCGTCCCGGTCGCCCGGCCAACGCCCCCGGATCGGGACCGGCGCGGAGGGCCGCGAGCGCCCGGCGCGCCCAGGCAAGGCGGCTCGCGGCCGCGG
>NZ_JBFUGA010000248.1:0-740 GCF_056403155.1 Methylobacterium sp. P3_A11 | reverse complement strand
GGGCCTGGGCCTGGGCCTGGGCCTGCGGCTGGGCGACGTCGACCGAGCGACCGGAGCGGGAGACCAGCGACGACAGCTCGTTGAGCGCCTTGATCTGGTCCGCCACCACCCGGCGCATCTCGCCGGTAGCGTCCTGCGTCTCGCGCGGCAGCTCCAGGACGCCCTTGGCGAGTTCGGCGCGGGTCGCGTCGAGTTCGCCGCGGATCGAACCCGCCATCTCGCGCAGGGCCGAGAAGGAGTCGCCGAAGCTGGCCTGGGCCTCCTGGAAGCCGCTGCGCATCTCGCGGGACGCCTCCGCGATGACCTGCCGGACGCCCTGGGCGGCCTTCTCGCCCTCGGCGCTGGCGCTGTCCTTCAGGTCGGCGAAGGCGCTCGTCACCGAGGCCCCGGCCCCCTGGGCCGACTGGGCCAGGGATTCCCCGACGCTGCGGGCGCGCTCCTCGGCGGCGCGCAGGGTCTGCTCGATGGTCTGCGCCAGGGCGTTGCCGTTCTGCTCCAGGGCGGCGGCGCGAGCCTCGAAGGTGGCCAGCGCCTCGGTGAGCTTCGTCTCGCGGCCCGACAGGGCCGAGTCGAGGCGCTCCTCGATGGCCGCCAGGGAGGTCGCGGCCCGGTCGAGGGCCGCCACGTGCGCGGCGGTCTGCTCCCCGAGCGAGCGGCCGCGGCCGTCGAGGGTCTCGGCGAGGCGCGACGCCTCGCTGAGCGCCCCGTCGGCGGCACCGCGCAGGGCCTCGACCTGGGCC
>NZ_JBFUGA010000247.1:0-752 GCF_056403155.1 Methylobacterium sp. P3_A11 | reverse complement strand
GGCTCCGGGGCGCCGACCGTGCTGCGGCCGTCGGGCGGCGAGCGCGCCATGATCGCGGTAACCGGCGCCCTCGCCCAGGCCCATGCCGACGCGCTGGCGGCCGAGTCCGGGGCACCGGCCCGCGCGGAGCCGCCGCTGGAGGCGACGCTCGCCCTCGCCCGCAGCCTGCTGCCCGCCGGCGGTCACCTCGTCATCGCCAGCGCCCTGGACGATCCAGGCCCGGGCTTCGACGAACTCCTGACCCTGCTCGCCGAGCGGATCGCGATCCGGCTGATCCTGGTGAGCGACGCCTTCGAGCGCGCCCGGCCGCCGGGCTTCTACCCCTTCGCCCTCGCGGACGGCCGCCGCGGGACCGCACTGCCGACGGCGGCCGGGCCGGCGGAAGAATCCGCCGAGGCCCGGCTCGCGGACTACGCCCACCGGGGCATCGCGGGGGTGCGCCTCGACGTCGAGACCGGCCCGGAGGCCTACGCGCCGCTCATGGAGCGCCTCGATGCGGTGCTGTGAGGCCCGATCCCGCGGCCCGATCCGATGAACCCGGTCGCGCCCGCCGAGATTCCCCTGTCCCTCGATCAGCTCCGGGGCCTGCACCTGCCCGGCGGCGCCGCTGGCGCCGTGCAGGGCGAGGTCGTCGCGGCGGCCGTCCTCGGCTTCCTCGCGGCCCTGCTGGTGGGACTCGTGCGCTATTGGCGCGGCCGGGCGCGGGCCGGCCTCCGCCGGGCCGCGCTGGCCGAACTCGCCCGGAGCCGCGG
>NZ_JBFUGA010000246.1:0-762 GCF_056403155.1 Methylobacterium sp. P3_A11 | reverse complement strand
ACAACCCGCTGGTCGCGTCGTTCAATGGCCGACTGCGTGACGTGTGCCTGAACGCGAACTGGATCTTGTCGTCGGCCGATGCTTGGAGCAGGATCGAGGCGTGGCGGCGCCCGTACAACGAGAGCCGTCCTCACACAGCCCTGGGGTGGTTGACGCCTCAGGAATTTGCCGCGGCGGCCGCCGAGCAGGGCGCCAAATGACGCCCGGAGGCGTACCCTTCGGCCGGGCCAAGATCCGGCGGACCGTCACGCAGCCCGAGACCTTGCATTGGTCGTGAACCACAAACGGGGTCAACTCCTCGCTAGATCTCGTGAAGAGGGCATCAGCCCCTGCGGCCGGTGAGCTGTCGCCTCGTCCCGCCGTAGCGTCACTCGGCAATCACTATGCCGCTCCGCTTCACGGACTTTCCGTTCGGGCGCGCGATGGGATCCCGAAAGATCGGTCGCTCGCGTTTGATCCTCCCCTGATTTCGCGGACACGGGGAGTTTAGCTCGCGTTTTGCTCGGCCTGCTCGGGCGTGAGATAGCCGAGCGCCGAATGGATGCGTTGCCGATTGTAGTAGCCCTCGATGTAAGCGAACAGGTCGCGTCGCGCCTCATCTCGGGTTGCCCATCGCCGCTGATGAACGAGCTCGACCTTGAGAGTGTGGAAGAAGCTCTCCATTGGGGCATTGTCGTAGCAGCATCCTGTCCGGCTCATCGAAGTGTGGAAGAAGCTCTCCATTGGGGCATTGTCGTAGCAGCATCCTGTCCGGCTCATCGA
>NZ_JBFUGA010000245.1:0-772 GCF_056403155.1 Methylobacterium sp. P3_A11 | reverse complement strand
CGGCGGCCTGCTGACCACCTGGGTGACCTTCGCGCCCTGCTTCCTCTGGATCTTCGTCGGCGCCCCCTACGTCGAACGCCTGCGCTGCAACCGCGCACTCGCCGGCGCGCTCTCGGCCATCACCGCGGCGGTGGTCGGCGTGATCCTGAACCTCGCGGTCTGGTTCGCACTGCACACCATCTTCGCAGTGACGCGACCGTTCACGGCCGGACCGGTCAGCTTCGACGTACCGGTGCTCGCCAGCGTGAATCCCTGGGCGCTCGCGCTCGCAGCAGCGGCGGCCCTGGCGGTGTTCCGGTTCAAGGTCGGCATGATCCAGACGCTCGCGACCTGCGCCGCGGCCGGCGTCGTCCTGCATCTGGCGGGGCTGGTGTGATGGCCGGCTGGCGCCTCACCGCGATGACCGCTCTCCTGGCGATGACGGCGAGCCCATCGCCCGCGGGTGCGGCATTCCGGCACCTGAGCGCCTCCGAGATCCGGGCGCACCTCGTCGGCAAGGAAGTCACCGACGGGGTGCACTGGGCCTACCGCTTCGAACCGGGAGGTCGCCTGCACGTCGTGTCGCTCGGGCGAGCCCACATCGCGAGACGGCGGATCGATGGGGACGGGCTCTGCCTGGAGGCCGACCCGTGCGTCCAGGTCTGGACGGCCGGCAAACACGTCGAGTTCCGGCGCGGCGACGGCACGTTGCCGGACGAGGGCGTGCTGCAGGTGCCGGCCCGCCGGTCCTGAGGAAGACGAAGCCCGACAACAACCGAGGAGACGACCATGC
>NZ_JBFUGA010000244.1:0-829 GCF_056403155.1 Methylobacterium sp. P3_A11 | reverse complement strand
GGGTGACGAAGACTGGCGAAGCCCGAACCGTCCCCATCCATGCCCACCTGATTGAACAAGGCTTCCTGGCGTTCGTGGAAGCGTCTGTGCCCGGTCCCCTGTTCTACAACCCCAAACGGCGCCGGGAGGGATCGGTGGCTCCTCAAGCGGAAATTCAGGGGCGACAAGTCGGCAAATGGGTGCGCGAGACCGTCAAGCTTGATCCCGGTGTCGATCCAAATCACGGCTGGCGGCACACGTGGAAGACGCGCGCACTAGGAGCCGGCATTGAAGAACGCCTACGTGACGCAATCACCGGCCATCGGGTCGCGTCAGTGGGCCGGCGATATGAAACACCGACCCTCAAGATGCTGGCCGAGGCTATGAGTCGGTTCCCTCGCTACAGCACCAAGACAGGGAATGGATCATGATGAGTGCATGATCCTGCGTTCCCGCGATGATAGGGTAAGCACAGGACAAACTGTATGTCCGCTCATACGACGTTGCCATCTATTGCGCTGGAACGCTCTCGATAAGCTGACGATTCCTTGTAGCCCGTATTGCAATATGGGTGTGTGATCTGAGAATTTGCCTGAGTAGCTAATCCCCCATCCTCGCGTCTATCGATGTGATCGACAGACATTGATTGGCTCGGAATCAGACCGCCACATATTGCACATTTGGGAGCGCCAGCAAGGAGTTTTTGTATGAATAAACCGGATCTAACCTGAGTTGAATACCGAGTTGCAGACACGCCATCGTAGGGCGTTTCATTTGGCTGTAAGTACGAATATTTTCCATCGGAGCGTGACAGCTTCGCAACAACCTCATCAGACGACAAGTTCTTGCC
>NZ_JBFUGA010000243.1:0-874 GCF_056403155.1 Methylobacterium sp. P3_A11 | reverse complement strand
GTCCTGCGCGGCCCGGGCCGCCCGCCGCTCGGCGACGCTGTCGCGGAAGGCGACCGCGGCGGCGGCGATCGCCTGCACCTCGCGGGGGCCGCCGGACGGGACCGCGAGATCGGCTGTCTCCCCGTCCCGGCCGATCGCCGTCAGCACCTGCGCCATCCGGGCGAGGGGCCGGGCGATCGCCGTGCCGATCCAGGCCGCGAGGCCGGCCGACAGGGCGAACAGGGCGAGCCCTCCGGCGACCCAGATGGTCAGCATCCGGTCGGCCTGGGCGCGCACGGCGCCGGCCGCGGCCACGAGGTCTGCGGTGAGCCGGTCCTCCACGCCCTTCAGGGCATCGATCCGCTGGGTGGCGAGACGGAACCAGCCGGGCGCGTCGCGGAAGGCCAGCGCCGTGCCCGGCATCGTCTCCTGGGCGGCCGTGCGCAGGCGCGCGACCTCCCGGGCCGGCTCGGTCGCCTCCGCGGCGTCGAGCAGAGCCCCCTGCCCCGCCGCGGCCCCGGCCCGGAACAGGCCCGCATAGGTCGCCTGATCGGCCGCCAGCGTGGCGAGCCGGCGGGCGCCGGCGAGGTCCAGGCTGCCGGAGGCGAAGGCCGCCGAGGCGGCGGCGCGCTCCTGCCCGGCCGCCTCCTTGAGCGCCAGGAAGGCCGCGTAGGCACTCGCCCGGGCGGCGAGGCCGGCCTCGTCGATCACCCCGCCCATCGCCCGCACGAGGCCAAGCCCCTCGCCGATCAGCCCGGTGTAGAAGCCCGCCGCCTGCGGCGCGCTCGAGCCGAGAGCGTCCACCGCCCGGCGCTGGGCCGCGAGCCCGGCGAGCGCCCGCGTGAAGCCCGCCCCGCGCGCCGCGAAGGCGGGGCCGAAACCCGTGGCGGCCGCC
>NZ_JBFUGA010000242.1:0-976 GCF_056403155.1 Methylobacterium sp. P3_A11 | reverse complement strand
AGCCAGCGCCGCGAGGCCGGCGAGGGCGCCGAGGCCCGCCGCCGCCGCGACGTCCGGTGACGGATCAATTCGCCCGCCACGACCGTCCGGGCGCAGGTACTCGGCCGGATCCTCGCGCCGCTGCGGCTGCACCTCGCGCAGGGGCGAGACGCCGAGGCTCCAGCCCGGCACCTGGACGGCGGCGGCGGTGGTGCGGCCGGTCGCCGCCGCGCTCGCCAGCGTCAGGGGGAAACCCGGCACCTCCAGGGTGCGGGCGTCGAGGGCGGCGTAGAAGCTCTGGTAGGTCAGGCGCAGGCGCACCCGCCGGCCGCCGGCCGCCGGGGCGTCGTCGACCGCGACGGCGCGCAGGTCGAGCCAGTAGGTCACCGGACCGGGCTGGGGCAGGGTCGCGGGCTGCAGCCGGAAATCGGGATCGGCCAGGATCTCCACCTGCGCCTCGACCAGGTCACCCAGGAAGATCCCGAAGGGCCGCGGGCTGCGCACCTCGACGGAGCGCACCTGCGCGGCGGCCGGGCCTGCCGTCAGGGTGAGGGGCGCGGCCAGGACGCCGGCGAGGAGGCCGGCCAGCAGCAGGGCGGGACCGCGCGCGCCCATGCTCAGGTCGTCATCAGGTGGCGGGTGAGCGCCTGGGCGTCGAAGCGCCCGGCGAGGCGGAAGACCCGGCGCGCGAAGGGCGTGGCGGCGCGCTCCAGGGCGGCGATCCGGCCCCGCTCACGGGCGATCCAGGCCCGGCGCAGGCTCGGGCGCAGCAGGACCACGCGGCGGCCGCCGCCCTCGAGATCGTCGAGCTCGACGAGGCCGAAGGCCGGCAGCGCCTCCGCCTCGGCGGGGTCGGCGAGCAGGATCGGCACCGTGTCGTGCGGCGCCAGGGCGGCGAAGACCCGGGCGATCAGGCTCTCCGGCCAGCGGAAGTCGGAGGCGAGGAAGACGAGCTTCGGCCGCCCGGCGAGCCGCCGCGCGGCCTCCAGCATGCCGG
>NZ_JBFUGA010000241.1:0-1023 GCF_056403155.1 Methylobacterium sp. P3_A11 | reverse complement strand
TGTTCAGTCCCGAGGTGAGATGGGTTGGGTCGTATCTGAACCGGCCTGGGTCGTCTGCCCAGGCTCGGCAGGTCGCTTCGTATGGCGTGAGGCCGCGTAGGGTCTTGAGCCGCCGGGCGAAGTTGTAGGCATCCAGGAAAGCGGCGAGGTGTTCCCGCAGTTGGTCGTGGCTGTCGTAGTGGTAGCGCTTGACGGTCGCGTCCTTGAGGGTCCGGTTCATGCGCTCGACCTGGCCATTGGTCCACGGGTGGTTTGGCTTGGTGAGCCGATGCTCGATGTCGTGCGCCCGGCAGATCTGGTCGAAGCGGTTGACGCGGTACAGGGCGGTCGGGCCGCGGCGGTTCTTGGGCAGCTCGGCGAACTGGATGCCGTTGTCGGTCAGGATGATATGCGGGCGGTAAGGACAGGCCTCGATGAGTGCCTCCAGGAAGGCGCAGGCCACGGGCCGATCAGCGCGTTCGTGCAGCTGGGCGAAGGCGTATTTGGACGTCCTGTCGATGGCTACCCAAAGGTACAGCTTGCCTTCGCCGGTGCGAACCTCCGCGATGTCGATGTGGAAGAAGCCGATCGGGTAGGCCTTGAACGCTTGCTTGCCGGGCTTGTCGCCGCCGACCTCGGGTAACCGGCTGATCCCATGGCGCTGCAGACAACGATGCAGTGATGATCGGGTCAGGTGCGGGATGGTGGCTTGAAGTGCATAGAGGCAATCGTCCAGCGGCAGCAGCGTGTACCGGCGGAAGGCGACGATCACCGCCTCTTCCTCTGTCGTAAGCACGGTAGAGCGCGGCGTCTTCGGTCCCATCGCCGCGTCATGCACGAAGGCTCGCTTACGCCACTTCGCGACTGTCTTGGGGTTCAGTCCATGCTGGGCGGCAAGATCTTTGAGCGGAGCTTTCGATCGCTGTAGCGTTGCTCTGACCGCGTGCGTGGTCGTGGCGCAGCCGTGAAGAACCTGTCCCATAACGCCTCCCGGTGTGCGGCGGTTACAGCTAAATTGATGCCACCACACCGCGGGACTGCACA
>NZ_JBFUGA010000240.1:0-1029 GCF_056403155.1 Methylobacterium sp. P3_A11 | reverse complement strand
CCCCTGCGCCGGTCGCGCTCCCCATGGTCGCGCCCCGCGCCCACCTGATCCCGGCCGGCCGCCATCTCGAGATCGCGTCGATCGAGAACGCCGATTACGAGCTGCCTTCCCTCGAACTGCTCGCCCTGCCGGCCCCCGGCGGCAGCGAGGAGGTCGATGCCGACGTGCTGGAGCAGAACGCCCTCAACCTGCAGCAGACGGTCCAGGATTTCGGCGTGCGCGGCGACATCCTGGCGGTGCGGCCCGGTCCGGTCGTGACCCTCTACGAGCTGGAGCCGGCRCCCGGCACCAAGTCCAGCCGCGTCATCGSSCTGKCSGACGACATCGCCCGGTCGATGTCGGCGGTCTCGGCCCGCGTCGCGGTGGTGCCCGGCCGSAACGYCATCGGYATCGAGCTGCCCAACGMCAMSCGCGAGACCGTCTACCTGCGSGARYTSCTSKCSTCGRCSGAYTTCGCCGAGAGCAAGCACAAGCTGGCYYTGTGYCTGGGCAAGAACATCGGCGGCGAGCCGATCATCGCCGACCTCGCGCGCATGCCGCACCTGCTGGTCGCCGGCACCACCGGCTCGGGCAAGTCGGTGGCGATCAACACCATGATCCTGTCGCTGCTCTACCGGCTGAAGCCCGAGGAGTGCCGCCTGATCATGGTCGATCCGAAGATGCTGGAGCTGTCGGTCTACGACGGCATCCCGCACCTGCTCTCCCCGGTCGTCATCGACCCCAAGAAGGCGGTCATCGCCCTCAAGTGGGCCGTGCGCGAGATGGAGGAGCGCTACAAGAAGATGTCCAAGATCGCCGTCCGGAACATCGACGGCTACAACGCCCGCATGAAGGAGGCCCGCGAGAGGGGTGAGACCATCACGCGCACGGTCCAGACCGGCTTCGACCGTCACACGGGCGAGGCGGTGTACGAGGACGAGGCGATGGACCTGGCGCCGCTGCCGTACATCGTGATCGTGGTCGACGAGATGGCCGACCTGATGATGGTGGCCGGCAAGGACATCGAGGGAGCGATCCAGCGCCTGGCGC
>NZ_JBFUGA010000239.1:0-1082 GCF_056403155.1 Methylobacterium sp. P3_A11 | reverse complement strand
CACGGCGCCGGCAACCCTGCAGGACGCGAGCCAGGTCCGCCCGTGGCTCGCCAACGTCCTGCGCTTCGGTGGCCCGAACGTGCACCTCGTGCGCCACGGCTTCAGCCTGCCCCTGGTGTGCCGCCTGGTGCATCCGGGGTCGGGAACATCGGATGTGGGCCAGGGCGGCAGGGCCAGAGCCGAGAGCAGCGCCGAGTATCAGCGGCTGATCGATCGGTTCGGACGGATTCCGTGGTGAAGGCCCGATGGCAGGCCAGGCAATCGTGTGCTCGAACGTCGCGCTCTTGAACGGCAGGCAAAGTTCGCGGCATCCATGTATCGATCTTCGAACTTTTTGGATCTCTGCGCTTGAGATTTTGTACGAATCATGCCACATATTAGTTTCATTTATAGAAATAAAATAGGTATTTCTCAATAACGGAATGTGGACATGACCGAAGAAGATAAGAAATTTGTTTTACAAAGCGTTGTTGAAGTTTCCCAACAGCTATACAATATTATCGATCATAAAATTACCCGCGCCTATGATCTGCAGGATATTCAGATCCAAGATGTTCGGCGGCTGGCAGCTTACCATATGGCGCCAAAAAATGCATTCTCTCTTGAGACTCAGTTTCCCGTCGCCTACGAAAGCAACGATCACTTAGTTCCCTGGGGAACCAAGAACGACAATACGCGAAATCAGCGCTTCT
The DNA here is from genome assembly GCF_056403155.1 of Methylobacterium sp. P3_A11. Lineage (NCBI taxonomy): Bacteria > Pseudomonadati > Pseudomonadota > Alphaproteobacteria > Hyphomicrobiales > Methylobacteriaceae > Methylobacterium > Methylobacterium sp. P3_A11. Next base: position 390 of record NZ_JBFUGA010000239.1, on the reverse strand, counting down.
GCTACGCTGCCGAGAAGCATTTCGGCCGTAAGGTCACGGCCCTTGATCTCGGGTGCTCGGGAGGAGGATTGGTCTTTGATTTCTTGATCCGCGGCAATGTCGCTTTCGGACTCGAGGGCAGCGACCACTCACTGAAGGCGCAGCGCGCCGAATGGTCCATCATTCCCGATCATTTGAGAACTTGCGATATCACTCGACCTTTCATTCTGCGGGATCAAAGAACCGACAATCCTGCCCAATTCGATATCATATCAATGTGGGAAGTCTTGGAACACATTCCCGAAAGCGATCTCCCTCAACTGTTCGAGAATGTGAGAACACATCTTTCCAATGACGGCATCTTCGTAGGATCCATTGCTACATACGACGACATCGTAGATGGTGTCAGCT
>NZ_JBFUGA010000238.1:0-1085 GCF_056403155.1 Methylobacterium sp. P3_A11 | reverse complement strand
GCGCTCGGCCGCGGCCGTGTCGGGCCGGGGCATGGCCGCGCCCTCACCCGCGCCGGTCCTGCCGCGGCGCGCGAGGAAGTGCAGGAACGGGTTGATGCCGGCCCGGGTGAGATGCGGGTGCCGGGCGAGGTACTCGGCGGTGAAGAAGTCGGGCCGCGGATCGCGGCCCGCGCGCCAGCCGTGCACCAGATAGTCGCGCACCGGATCGGCCGTGATCCCGTACCAGCTCGCGTAGAACTCCGCGTCGACATACGGCGCTAGCGCGGCGATCTGCTCCTCCGCTGTGGCGAGATCGTTGGCCGCCGGTAAGCCGCCGCTCGCCGCGAGCCGGATCAGGGGGTTGCTGCTCGCGCGGACCGATTCCGTGCCCGCCCAGCGATAGTACAGGCCGTAGAGCTTCTTCAAAGCACCGCTCTCACTGCACTGCTCTCTCAGCCTTCCTGCGCCGCCGAACGCGTCCGGCCCTGCCCATCAGGCGCACTCGACCTGTCGGGTCCTCCCGTTCCGCCCCGGACAGGAGACTCCAAGCCATAGCGAGTTCACGGCACACGCTAACGGATACCCAGACCTCAATGCCAGGTGGTTTGGAAACTGCAGCGCGGGAGAGCATACGTCCGCGAGGGTATTGAGGATGGGACGTCGCGACCGACGAGCCTCTTGTCGAGGCCCCTGCCCTATCGGAACGCTCGCGCCGGGTAAATAAGGCGGCCCGGCGTTCGCGAACGGGGCGAGATGGCGGCCGTCCGCCTACCGGCGGCCAACGATCCCGCCATCGCGGAAGAGCAAATCAGGGTGCTTGAGCCGTACTGCCGCCGCGCTACTTGTCCCGGCGCAGGCGCAGATCGTCCTCGCTCTCGCGGGCGAGGCGCAGCAGGTTCTGCCCATAGGAGGTCTTGGCGAACATCTCGCCCCGGGCCACGAGCTGGTCGCGGTTGATGAAGCCCTGGAGGTAGGCGATCTCCTCCAGGCAGGCGACCTGCAGGCCCTGGCGATGCTGGAGGGTGCGGACGAATTCGCTCGCCTCCAGCAGGCTGTCGTGGGTCCCGGTGTCGAGCCACGCGTAGCCGCGCGACATCGCGCGACAT
>NZ_JBFUGA010000237.1:0-1320 GCF_056403155.1 Methylobacterium sp. P3_A11 | reverse complement strand
GGGACTGTCAGGAATTTCGTGTGGGGGCGGCCATAGTGGATCCGAAGGAGGTTCCCGATGGCACGACGCAAGGCACCCCGTATCCCTGACGCGCTCCCGGATCAGCTCCTGGCCGAGGCCGATCCGAAGACGGCGTTCGAGGCCGACGGCCTGCTGGATGAGCTGAAGAAGGCCCTGGCCGAGCGGGCGCTCAACGCCGAGATGGACCACCATCTGGCGGGCGAGGAGGCCGGCAACATGTGCAACGGCTACGGTCGCAAGACGGTCACGACCGAGACAGGCCGGATCGAGCGGGCGATCCCGCGCGACCGGCAGGCGACGTTCGATCCGTAGCTGATCGCCCGCTATCAGCGCCGCTTCCCGGGTTTCGACGACAAGATCATGTCGATGTACGCCCGCGGCATGAGCACCCGGGAGATCGTCGGGCACCTGCGCGAGCTCTACGGCATCGAGGTCTCCCCCGACCGGATCAGCGCGGTGACCGACGCGGTCCTGGAGGAGGTCGCCGCTTGGCAGGCCCGGCCGCTGGAGCCGGTCTATCCGATCGTGTTCTTCGACGCTCTGCGGATCAAGGTGCGTGACGAGGGCGTCGTCCGCAACAAGGCGGTCCACATCGCGCTGGGCGTGCGCGCCGACGGCTCCAAGGAGGTCCTCGGCTTGTGGCTGGAGCAGAACGAGGGCGCCACGTTCTGGTTGCGGGTCATGAACGAGCTCAGGAACCGCGGCGTCGAGGACGTGCTGCTGGCCGTAGTCGACGGCTTGAAGGGCTTCCCCGACGCGATCCGGGCGGTGTTTCTCGAGGCGCTGGTCCAGACCTGCATCGTCCACGGCCTCGCGCCACAGCCTCGACTTCGTCTCCTACAAGGACCGCAAGCTCGTGGCCGCCGCGCTGAAGGACATCTACCGCGCGCTCGATGCCGCGGCTTTCGAGGCGGCCTTGACGGCCTTCGAGGCGGGCGCGTGGGGTCAGCGCTACCCGGCCATCGCCCAGAGCTGGCGGCGAGCCTGGGGCGAGGTGATCCCGTTCTACGCCTTCCCCGGCGAGGTTCGTCGGATCCTGTACACGACGAACGCCATCGAGGCCCTGAACGCCACCCTGCGCCGGGCCGTGCGCGCCCGCGGTCACTTCCCGACCGACGAGGCCGACCTGAAGCTGCTCTACCTGGTCTTGAACCGCTCCGAGAAGGCGTGGACGATGGCCTCGCCTGAGGTGGTCATGGCCAAGGCGCAGTTCGCCGTCATCTTCGGCGAGCGCTTCACAAGGGCCATGGCGGCCTGATGTTCAACACGCCGCCCCCACACGAAATTCCTGACACTCCC
>NZ_JBFUGA010000236.1:0-1383 GCF_056403155.1 Methylobacterium sp. P3_A11 | reverse complement strand
GCGCAGGCGCGGCCGCGCGGATCGCCCGCGCGGCCGCTCCGACGATCCCCGCTGCGCCCGCGGCCCTGCCGGCGTCGGGAATGGCCGGCGGCCTTACTGGCTGCCCGGACCCTTCGCGAGGCCGGCCAGGGTGAACAGGTCCACCGACAGCTTGGCGCCGATCACGAAGGCGTCCGGGATCGGCTTCGGGCGGAACGGGAAGCGCGTCTGGTCCGGGTCGATCACGTATTGCAGGTTCGGCATCAGCCGCACCGCCGGGGTGAGCTGGATGCCGTAGCTCAGCTCGAGGATGGTCTGCAGGGATTCGACGTTCCGGGTGCCGAGCCCGAGCGCGCCGCGCGCCGCCCGGATGTTGGCCGTGCCCAGCGGCGAGAGCTTCTCCATGGCGAAGACGAAGCCGAGGGTGTCGTAAGGCCGGCCCGGGACGGTGCCGGTCAGCACGGCGCCGCCCTCCAAGAAGAAGTCCTGGGTCTGCCGGCCGCCGGTCCCGCCGATCGCGACGCCGAAGACCGACAGGCCCTGGACGCCGTTCGGATCCGGCCGCCACACCATCTGGTCGAAGCGGGCATAGACCGCCGAGCGTCCGAACCGGGTCAGCGGATCGAGGCCGCTGAAGACCTGGGCGCCGCCCCGCTGGTCAAATACGGGATCCTTGTAGTCCGATCGGTTGAAGACGACGCCGACGCTGTAGTTGCGCGGCAGCGGATCGTTGCCGAAATTGGTCGAGTAGCCGACCTCCACGGGCACCAGGACTCCGGTGGCCCCGTTGGTCGACCAGTCGATCCCGTTCCGGGTCGGCAGCTGGTCGCGGGGGTTCACCTCGTAGATGCCGGCATGCAGGAATACCGTGTCGTTGATCCAGGCCTTGGCATGGCCGCCCCAGGTCGCGATCGGCCAGTAGGTGAAGTTCGTCAGCTTGAAGATGGATTTCGGTGCGCCGCAGGTCGCGTTGTTCTGGAAGTTGCAGTAGAGCGGCGAGCCCAGGAAGTTGGGGTTTGCGAGAAGCCGGCCGACCTCGATGTCGAGCCGGTTGTCGAGCAACTTCTGCTCGTAGGACAGCAGGGTGAGATGCGCGGTCTGGCCGCCGCCGTAGATCTCCTGCACGCTGCCGTTGAAGCCGATGTCATCCTGCGCCAGGCTCCGGCCGTGGCGCTGGGTGACGACGGTGTGGACGGAGCCGCCGTCGATCCCGGCGAGGCGGCCGAGGTCGGCGTCGAGGCCGAACGCGACCTGGCCGGCATAGGCCGATCCCTGCCGGATGCCGCCGGACGGGTTGGCGGCGAACTCGCCCGTGTAGTTCAGGACCATGCTGATCCCGTTGCCGAGATCGAGGGTGCCCGGCGGCAGGCTGGGCGGCGCCGCGCTGCTGCCCTGCACGTCGAG
>NZ_JBFUGA010000235.1:0-1532 GCF_056403155.1 Methylobacterium sp. P3_A11 | reverse complement strand
GGGTAGCCCAGGACCTCGGACCAGATCCCGGCGAGCCGCCGCTCCGTGGCGGTGCCGGGGGGGCGCCCGCGGCGGTCGTCGGCGGCGGGGTCCGGCAGGGCGGTGCGGTCGAGCTTGCCGTTGGCGGTCACCGGCAGCCGGTCGAGGAGGGTCAGGCGCGTCGGCACCATCGGCTCCGGCAGGGTGCGGGCGAGGCCGGCGCGCAGGCGGCCGGGCTCCGGGCGGCGTCCGCGTGACGGCACCACGTAGCCCGCGAGATAGGGGCCGGCTGGCCCATCCCGTCGCAGGACCACGGCCTCCGCGACTCCGGGCAGGCCACGCAGGGCCGCCTCGACCTCGCCGATCTCGACCCGGTGGCCGCGGATCTTGACCTGATCGTCCGTCCGCCCCGCGAAGGCGAGGCTGCCGTCGGGCCGCCGCCGCACCCGGTCGCCGGTGCGGTACATCCGGCCGCCGCCGGGGGCGAAGGGGTCGGGCAGGAACCGCTCGGCGGTGAGCACCGGGCGCCGCCAGTAGCCGCGGGCGAGGCCGCCGCCGATGTAGAGTTCGCCGGTCTCCCCCTCCCCCACGGGTTCGAGATCGCCCCCGAGCACGTAGGCCGCCCGCGCCCCGACCGGGCCGCCGATCGGCGCGTAGGGCTCCGCGAAGGTCGCGTCCGCCGGCACCGCCCAGATCAGCGGCGAGATCACGCATTCGGTCGGGCCGTAGCCGTTGATCAGCAGCCGGGGCTTCAGGGCGGGGCCGAGCCGCGCGAAGGTCTCCCGGGGCATCCCCTCCCCGCCGAAGGAGTAGACCTGCACCGGGGGGGCCTCGCCCAGGCGTTCGGCCCAGTCGGCGAGCTGGCCGATGAAGCTCGTGGGGAAGCCCGCATGGGTCACCCGGTAGCGGCGGATCTGCGCCAGAGTCTCGGCGGCGGTCCAGAGGTCGGGGCCGCGCAGCACGACGCAGCCGCCGGCCACCAGCGGCGTCATCCAGCGCTCGTGGGCACCGTCGAACGCGAAGGACAGGACGTGGAGTTCGCGGGACTCCGCGTCCATCGCGTAGGCGTCGGCCGTGGTGCGGCAGTGCATGGCGAGCGGCCCGTGCTCCACGAGCACGCCCTTCGGCGTCCCGGTCGAGCCCGACGTGTAGATCAGGTAGGCGGGATCGGCCGGCTCCGGCAGGGCGGGGGCGGCGGTCACCGGGGCGGCCTCCAGCGCGGTCGGATCGAGCCGCGCGATCTCCGGCGGCAGGTCCAGGTGTGCGGCGATCCCGGGGGTGGTGAGGCAGAGCGCGATCCCGGCATCCGCCAGCATCATCCGGACCCGGGCGGCCGGGTAGGCGGGATCGAGGGGCAGGAAGGCCGCCCCTGCGCGCAGCACCCCGAGCAGCGCCACGATCAGGCCGGGGGACCGCTCCATCGCCACCGCGACGCGCTGCCCGCGCCCGATGCCGCGCGCCGCGAGCCCGGCCGCCAGGGCGGCGGCCCGGGTGTCGAGATCGCCCCGGGTGAGCGTCGCGCCGTCGAACAGCACGGCCGGCCGCTCCGGTGC
>NZ_JBFUGA010000234.1:0-1577 GCF_056403155.1 Methylobacterium sp. P3_A11 | reverse complement strand
CCTTCACAAGGAACTTGCACTGGCTGCGTTGCGACGTGCCCTTTGGTCTGGCGCACCGCGTTCCAGACGCGAGCCGAGGCCATCGCCGCGCTGGCCCGTTACATCGATGGCTTCTACAATCCCCGACGCCGTCACTCGGCACTCGGCTTCACAAGCCCCACCCAGTTCGAGAGGGGCATCGCCCACCAAACCGCTCTCCACTGAACTGAAGCAAGTCCAAAGCGCGTCGGTTCCCGAACCTGCCGTGCGGGTACGCCAATGAGCGCGGTCACAACGGCCATGATCGGCTCCCGAGGGCGTTCCGAATGAGCGTCATCGTGCCTTGACGCGGCAAAGATCGGTTTTGGCGCGGCATGGTGTGTCGGCCCTTGTGAAGTCCAGAACGAGGGCATCCCTCTACCCTGGCGGCCCACCTTCAGCAGCCGTCACAGACACCGTCGTCCTTCAGTAGCTTTTCATCAATGCGGTGGGCATGCCGATCCATCTGCCGGATCTGGGCGCCTTGACTGCCCTGGAGAACACCCTCGCTGTCGTTGAGCGGCGGCGTCGTGATCGCCTGCTGYTCCATGGTGTTGATCTGCGCATTGCTGGGGATCGTSACCTYGCTCTGCGCGAGSCGGGCGTGCGGTTCTGCCCACGCAGGGCTCCCGAAGGTTCCGAAGGGCAGCGCCACGGTCATAAATGCCACAAGCACGCGTGGGGTCTTCATCGACAGCTCCCGAGCGAGACTCATCAGCGCCGGCGCGAGCATGGAAGAGCGTTGGCGGCTCGGCTTGATCGAATGGGACAAAAGCTCGACATCCCAGCTCRCGAACCGCGACGAACGTACGGAAACCTCGGGTACGCCGCGGTTTTTATCCCGTTCGGCAAGCCGGATGGTCCAAGGGATCAAGCAGCCCTRMGAGGAGGCGCTACGGTCGATCTTACATGACCGCGGTATTCGCCCTCGCGCGGGAGCCCTGTATGYGCGCCGGCAAGTCTGAAGGGCCGCCATTCAGGCGGGCGCKGAAGCCGGCGATAGCAGGCCTTCGTATGCCGGTGCCTGTCCACWAYCTCGCSTCGGACGACGCCGCGGATGTSGGCATTGTTCGCATCGGCATCGCYGCGGAGRTCGCTGCCGTCCCTCGGAGATTGGGCCTCGATATGGATGGCGACATCCGCACGGCCAGCGGCGCTATTGCCGAGGACGGGACGCTCTCGGTCGCTGATCTGGGCAAACTGATGAGCCTCTGTGTCGCCCGAACAAACTGTCCACATTTTGGACTGCTGGTGGGCCAGCGGAACCTCCTCGCCTCGCTCAGACTCGTGGGCGCCCTGATGCCCCAGTCGCCGACCGTTGGCGAGATCCTGGCCAAGTTCGTGCGGCACCTACACAGAGAGGATGCCACCACCGCGCCCATGCTGATCCAGCGCGGTGACACCGCGCGCATGAGTTACACCAGTGGTTCACCTGGGACTACGTGCGCGGATCAGATCGCCGACGGTGCGGTCGCGACCGGCGTGAACGTCCTGCGTATGCTGTGCGGATCCGAGTGGTCGCCGACCGAGGTCCTACTCCCGCGGGTCCTACTCCCGCG
>NZ_JBFUGA010000233.1:0-1647 GCF_056403155.1 Methylobacterium sp. P3_A11 | reverse complement strand
GTCCGGGCGTGGTCTCGGCCATGCCGAGCCCGTCGAGCATCTCGCCGGGCCTCAGCCAGCCGTAATGCTCCACCGCCTGCTGGGCGACGTAGGCGAGCACCGCGTAGGCGCCTCCGAAGGTCACCATCGCCATCTTCGAGAAGAACACCGCGATCTTGCTGAACACGTCGTCCGGCCCGACGGCGAGGAGGATGGCGACGACCGGCACCAGCCAGATCGCACCCCAGGTCAGCAGCATCCGCAGCGTGTGCCCTGCAGCCGCACGTTCCTGCGGGAGTTCGTGGTCGTCGAGGAGGACGGGTCCTTCGACGGCCTTGCCGCCGGCACCGTGCCCGCCGGCCTTGAACTGCGGCAGTCCGGCCCGGCCGCCGAGATAGCCAATGACGCCGGCCGTCAGCACGATCAGCGGGAAGGGCACATCGAGGAAGAAGATCGCCACGAACGCCGCCGCCGCGAGCCCGACCATGACCGGCCCCTTGAGCGCTCGCTTGCCGATGCGGATCACGGCCTGGAGCACGATGGCCAGCACGGCCGCCTTCAGCCCGAAGAACAGGCCGGCAATGAGCCCGACGTTGCCGTAGAGGGCGTAGATCCAGCTCAGCGCCATGATGGCGACGATGCCCGGCAGGACGAACAGCCCGCCCGCGACGAGCCCACCGCGGGTGCCGTGCATAAGCCAGCCGACATAGGTCGCGAGCTGCTGCGCCTCGGGGCCAGGCAGCAGCGTGCAGAAGTTCAGGGCGTGCAGGAAGCGGCTCTCGGAAATCCAGCGCAGCTCCTCGACAAGGATGCGATGCATGACGGCGATCTGTCCCGCCGGGCCACCGAACGAGAGCGCGGCGATGCGGGTCCAGACGGGCAGCGCCTCGGTGAGGGTGACGGGCGCGGGCGGTACGACCGGAGTCTCCGCCGCGCGTGACGCGGCATCCATGACGGCGCTGCCCACGATCAAGCCCCCGACCGAGGCTTGTTGATCGGCCAGTTGTGACCCTCGTCGGTTGCGTCACGGCACCAGCGGTAGAAGGCGTCGTAAAGCAGCATGCCCGCATCGAGCTGGGCGAGGTCGTCGGCGTAGATCCGCGACAAGCCGAGCGAGGCGGCGAGCAATCCCGCGGCCTCGGGTGCGAGGTCCGGCCGGGCGGTATCAGCGCCGCGAACCAGCGTGGCGAGGTGCAGGAGCGGCGGCGTGGCTAACCCTAGCTCCTGCACCATGACGTCGAAGGTGCACAGCTCGCCCCGGTGGCTCCAAAACGCGTCGGGCGCGTCAATGTCGAACGCCTCTCCGTTGAAGCGTCGCGCCACCTCCTCGACCTCGGCGGTTGGAACGAAGAGGAACACCGCCTTGGGATCGACGAAGCGCCTGATCAACCAGGGGCAGGCGATGCGGTCGACCTTAGGTGTGCAGTCCCGCGGTGTGGTGGCATCAATTTAGCTGTAACCGCCGCACACCGGGGGCGTTATGGGACAGGTTCTTCACGGCTGCGCCACGACCACGCACGCGGTCAGAGCAACGCTACAGCGATCGAAAGCTCCGCTCAAAGATCTTGCCGCCCAGCATGGACTGAACCCCAAGACAGTCGCGAAGTGGCGTAAGCGAGCCTTCGTGCATGACGCGGCGATGGGACCGAAGACGCCGCGCTCTACCGT
>NZ_JBFUGA010000232.1:0-1700 GCF_056403155.1 Methylobacterium sp. P3_A11 | reverse complement strand
GGTACAGGGCGGTCGGGCCGCGGCGGTTCTTGGGCAGCTCGGCGAACTGGATGCCGTTGTCGGTCAGGATGATATGCGGGCGGTAAGGACAGGCCTCGATGAGTGCCTCCAGGAAGGCGCAGGCCACGGGCCGATCAGCGCGTTCGTGCAGCTGGGCGAAGGCGTATTTGGACGTCCTGTCGATGGCTACCCAAAGGTACAGCTTGCCTTCGCCTCGGGGGGGTGATCGCCCGCGATCAATCGGGCCGTAATGCCGGGCGCCAGGTAGCTGAGCCGCAGCAGTCGCGTGGTATAGGAGCGCGTCAGACCCTCGGCCCGCGCCACCTCGTCAATCAACATCGGCGTGTCGCCCGTCAGCCGCTGGCGGATGCGATGCGCCCGGCCGAGCAGCCGACCCAGGCTCGCGTCTGGATCAGGCCCCGCCGCCTCGCCCGGCAGCATCACGCGCATCTTCATACCGACACGCTTCATTCCCACCGGTACCGGCAGCCGCAGCGGCAACTCGGCTGCGGTCGAGCCCTCTGTCTCCTCCCGCTTGCTTACGCCGAGCCGCTGCTGCAGGGCAGCGCCGTTGATCGCGATCTCGATCCGCCCGGCGTGCACGTCAATGCGGGTAAGGACGGTCTGCAGGAGCTGACGCTGCTGCAGCTGCGATAGCTTCGGCCACTCCGCCGCCATCCGCGCGGCTGCTACCACCATCGCGTGCTGCTCAGGAGCGGATCGCTCGCGCGAGATTTTGTAACGCGTTCGCGTCCACGAGCAGCGCACGCAGGCGTTCCTTTACCACCGCCTCGAGCTTGGCCGCCGGAATGCGCTGACCAGCGAGCTGGACTTGCTTCAGTTCAGTGGAGAGCGGTTTGGTGGGCGATGCCCCTCTCGAACTGGGTGGGGCTTGTGAAGCCGAGTGCCGAGTGACGGCGTCGGGGATTGTAGAAGCCATCGATGTAACGGGCCAGCGCGGCGATGGCCTCGGCTCGCGTCTGGAACGCGGTGCGCCAGACCAAAGGGCACGTCGCAACGCAGCCAGTGCAAGTTCCTTGTGAAGGCGATCGCCCACCGCCCAGCCCACGACCCGTCGGGAGTACAGATCGAGGACCACCGCCMGGTACAGCCAGCCCGGTACAGCCAGCCCTCCCGCGTCCAGACGTAGGAGATGTCCGCGCCCCACTTCCGATCCGGCCCCGCCGCCGTGAAGTCCTGGTCGAGGTGGTTGGGCGCCACTGGAAMGGCAGGGCCGCTGTCCGTGGTGCGCCGGAAGCGGCGCGGCTGGCGGGCCTTGAGCCCGTTCTCCCGCATCAGCYGGGCCACGCGYCGCCGRCSTGCCGCCMARCCCTGCTCGCGCAGCTCGTGKGTCATGSGCGGGCTGCCATACGTCTCGTGCGAGAGCGTGARGGCGGAGCGGACGTGGGCAAGCAGCACGAGAKCCTCGCGCTGGCGCGTCGAGGCCGGGCGGTTCTTCCAGGCGAAATAGCCGCTCGGACTGACGTCGAGGACCTTGCACAGGCGCGCGACCGGGAAGTCCTTCCTCGCCGCGTCGATGAGGCGGAACCTCATCGACTTCCCTGCTTGGCGAAAAAAGCTGTGGCCCGCTTCAGGATCTCCCGTTCCTGACGCAGCACCTCGTTCTCGCGCCGCAGGCGCTTGAGCTCGGCGGCCATGTCCTCCTGCCGATCGGCCGGCGGGTGATCCATCTCCCGCTC
>NZ_JBFUGA010000231.1:0-1897 GCF_056403155.1 Methylobacterium sp. P3_A11 | reverse complement strand
GGGCTGTCGCAATCGCGAATGTGCTGAGGTTCGCGGGTCGTTAGCCATACCCGCTCAGCTTGCCGCCTCCGCTTTGGAGCCGGCCCATGATCCTGTCTGCCATTGCCGCCAAGCTCAAGCAGCGTGCACGGACCGACTTCCGCGGCCGGCACTTCGAGGCGGTCCTGATCGTGCAGGCGGTCTCCTGGTACCTGCGCTACCCGCTGAGCTACCGCGACATCGAGGAGCTGTTCCTTGAACGTGGCCTGGAGGTGGATCACTCCTCCGTGAACCGCTGGGTTCTGGCCTATGCGCCGCTGATCGAGAAGCGGCTACGGCAGTTTTGTCGGCCACACTGCGGCTCGCTGCGCATCGACGAAACCTACATCAAGGTGCGGGGCGAGTGGTGCTACCAACACGGGGGAGTACTGTGCGCGAATGCGCCCGGGTATTGCCGCACGCTGCCGGTTGGGACGGGTTTGGGTGACAGAGGAAGAGCTGCGCCAGACGCTCTATAGCGTTATATACCTGCGATAGCGACTAGCATCATAACTGCATCCATCTCAGCAGGTTAGTATTCCTTTCTCCACAATCGTTCTGGGCGACTGATAACGCTTATGTGATCGTGGCATACAGTATAGTAGAGCTGCGTACCTAAATTGAGGGATGCGCATAAGCTGCCTTATGCCAAGCGCACAACTCATCCTGAACTGGAGTAGGTCAGATGCGCAAAGATGGTCCTCCCACCGGTTTTGTTGCCATCGGCCTCGTGCTCTCGGCGGGTATGCTGTTGGCTCAGTACGAAGTCCTCGTTCGCCCAGACAACACAGTCGAATTGGCGGACGCGGAAAACCCCGCCATGACGCTGCAGCTGGCTTCGTTCGAGCCTTCGCTGCCGAGCGAAGCGGTCGTAGCGGTCCCGACACTTAGGGCGAAACCTGCGGTCCTTGAGGTGGGAACCTCGCGCCAGTAGGGCTGTCAGTCAGGCGTAGGGACCGCCGAACAGGTCGCCGATCGCCTTCCTGCGGAACAGCGTCCGCCACCGCCGCCTCTGATGCTCCGGCCGGTCGTGGATCATGTGGCACCGCTGGCAGAAGGCTGCGAGGTTGGCATCCGCGTTGTTCGAGGTGTCGTGATCCCGATGGGCCGCGGGCAGGACCACGCGGGTCCGACGGGCACGGTGGAGGATGTCAGCTTCCGCAGCGATCCGGATGCGGCGGCCCCACCCGTCACGCCACCGGCTGGCTTCCGCGTCCCACCAGCGGCCGTCACCGAGGTGGTAGACCATCTAACCATGCGGCCGCCCGCAGCCCTCACAGCAGCCTTTCGCCCGGCCGAACCGGATCACGGCGGAGAGCTGCGACCAGTCGATAGGGTAGAAGAAGCGGTGCTCAGGCCGGATCGGCATAGCGAGGTGCAGTGCCCGGTGGAATGTTACCCCTTCTATAGCCTCGACCAATTCAGCCTGTGGCCTCTCCGCCACAGGCGCCGGGTAACGCCATAACGGCCGGGAACCAACGAGCCAGTCAGATGTTGCCGCGCCTCCCTATGTATATCTCGACGTATTCCACGGTCTGATCCGCGTTAATGAGCGGTTTACTATAGCGGCTTGCCTCGTCTCCGCTCAGTGTGTCCGTAAAACTACAGCCATTTCGCTCAAGGATCGGTAGCCATACTGCCAGATCGAATTTCTGGACCCTACGACATGACCAAGCTCCTGGCTTCGCTCGCCGCCTTCACCGCCCTCACCGGTGCCGCCTCGGCCGCCGACCTTCCGCGCCGGGCCGCTCCGCCGCCGGTGTTCACCCCGGTCCCGGTGTTCACCTGGACGGGCGCCTACTTCGGTATCAACGCCGGCTACGCCTTCGACGCCAGCAGCCGCTCCACCGGCAACAGCTTCGGCGTGCCGTTCCCCTCT
>NZ_JBFUGA010000230.1:0-1899 GCF_056403155.1 Methylobacterium sp. P3_A11 | reverse complement strand
CTCGTGGACTGGCAAGCAGATCGCAGAGCATTTGCAACCGCTCGACTCGCCGTATTTCGCCTGCTCAAAGGTATACAGGCCCAAAAGGAGGCCAATCGTCGCGCTCTCTTTGGTTATTATGGAGCGACTCACCACCTCAGGGCGCTCGACGGTAAATTGATGACTCTGAAGGCCGCCAAGCTTTTGACTGCCTGTATCGTGGGGGCGGACCGTCAACCGGCTGGTAAGGACCCGTTCAGCTCGAACGACCGAGTCATGAGGGCTGTCATGCAGGTCTTAGAACCTAGAATATCCGCTGCAGTGCGACGGAGGCAGACAAAGCGCGACGAAAATCGCCGCAGGAAGAGAAGCTAAGGTTAGTAGAAACAGCTGTTCGGACCGACGAGTTCCTCAGTCCCAGCTTGGCCCGTAAAGCACTACTTTAACTCGGCTCGGATTGCCTTCGCAAAGATCAGCCTCAGCTCTTCCGGGGTCGGGCCGGCCCATCGCCACCAGTCAATTCAACCTTCGCCCTCGCACTCACCCGCGAACGGCGTGGTCCTGCTCAGCCCTCCAGCGGATTAACGACCAGCCCACTGCAGCGCGCATGCCGCCAGGGTAGCCGGCCAAACTCCGCCAATCACTGCAGATCAGAAGCCGCGCCAGTTTAGCAGTTGCGCTCCAAGCGCAGCGCTGCGCTTTACGAGCTGCTGAGTGGCAGCAGCGTCGCCCGTCTCGACACCCTGGAACCAGATCTGTCACCGGCTCGCATGAGCACGACATCGGCACCGTGCGGTGCCCGACGTAAGCCGCCCACGCCGATGTGTGGTGACCCGGACAGCCGTACTGTCGGGATCGTGCTCGTCTGTATTCTCGGTGGGCGGGGGCTCACCCCCTGCGTCGGTGACCTCCGCACCAACGGAGACGGCCAGTCCGCTCCAGGGAGGGAACGCCCTCGCTGTCCGATGCGCTCCGCGACTTGTTGAGGCACGCTCGGAATCGCCCAACTCCAAAATTGCCAGTGCCGGTTCAAACGCATGCTTTCAAGGGAGGATCCTCTGACGCTTCACGACCGGTCGGCAGTACGCAAGCCACCGTTTGCCTCGCCGGACTTATCCGCAGGCAGAAGCAAATGAGAATCCCTTACAGCGGGCCATTTCTCCTCTAAGCCATTGCCATACAAAGCCTTTTTCGCCGCTAGATCGTTAGGTTAGCCGCTCGTGCACTGGTACCACCATGTGCATTCCGCGACGCCAGGAACCTAAAACATGACCGATAACACCTCGGCACCCTCACTCGAGCAAGTTGAACCGGAGACGAAGCCGTCTTGCGGGAGTGGGGCGGCCGCATCAGGCGACAGTTCCACATTCCTGGATGAAAAAGATCCAGAGCAAGACGCTACTGATGATCCAGCGGTCCCTTTCGAGGGTAAGCGCGAGGAGATTCTCGATCGAAGATTGGGCGCTATCAAACTGAAGGACGAACGCTTTTATCTCTGGATGGGCCCCGCAAAGCGCAAGCATAACAGGCGACATATTATATCACTCCTTGTATGGACTGCAGAGAGCCGGATAAAGCCAGGTTACCTTGAGAGAAAGCTGAGTTCTAACAATATAGCGGTTGCTTCGAATGCGAAGAACGACGATCGCGCCATTTATGCTGCCGCGATTAAGCTGGGTAGCTCATACGCCTTGAGAGAAGAGAGCGGAGAGTCAATGCGGCCACATGATGTCAGCCGTACAGCTCACGTAATGGAAGGCATAGCAGTGTTTTGTAGGTCAAGTGGAATTTCTCTCGCATTTGGCAGCGAGGGAATCATCTATCAAGAAACACATAAAATGAGTGACCAAAAACTTCGTGATCTCGCGAATGACGCTGCACGCGTTGGCAGCAACGGAGATGAACCGGGGAACGAAGAAC
>NZ_JBFUGA010000229.1:0-1902 GCF_056403155.1 Methylobacterium sp. P3_A11 | reverse complement strand
CCTCGAACGGCTGCAGGCCGCGAAGGCCGCCGCCACGACCGCGCCGAGGGTCGCCGCGAAGCCGGGGCATGGCGTGCCGCGGAACGCGAGCGCCTACACGGCCGACGAGACGCCTACGATGCCGGAAGCCAAGCCCGGGAAAGGCCTCACCAAGCCCGCGCCGAAGGCGACCGCCCACAAGCCGGCCCAGGCCAAGACGCACGTCAAGGCGGAGGCCAAGCCCGACCCGAAGGCAGCGGCCCGGAAAGCCCCGGCCAAGAAGGCCGCGGCGGACGAGTAGGCCCGCGCGGGTGCCGGCGAGCCGCACGCGTTGCCGCGGTCGCCCCGGCACCCCACTTCGCCGCTCATGCCAGAGATCCCCACCCCCTCGCCGGACCCACGCCGCCCGGAGCCCATCCCGCTGACCGTGCTTACCGGCTTCCTGGGGGCCGGCAAGACGACGCTGCTGAACCGGTTGCTGCGCGACCCCGCGCTCGCCGACACGGTGGTGATCGTCAACGAGTTCGGCGAGATCGGCCTGGATCACCTGCTGATCGAGACCGTCGACGAGGACATGATCCTCCTCGGCGCCGGCTGCCTGTGCTGCACGGTGCGGGGCGACTTGATCGCGACCCTCGAGGATCTGCTGCGCAAGCGCGACAACGGTCGGATCCGGCCGTTCCGCCGCGTGATCATCGAAACCACCGGTCTCGCCGATCCGGCGCCTATCCTGCACGCCCTGATCTACCACCCCTATCTCGTGCTGCGCTACCGGCTCCAGGCGATGGTCACGGTGGTGGATGCGTTGACCGGCGCCGCGACCCTCGACGCCCATCCGGAGGCCCTGCGCCAGGTCGCGGTCGCCGATCGGATCGTCCTGACCAAGGCCGATCTCGCGGGTGACGCTGCCGGACTCCGGGCGCGCTTGGCGGTGCTCAACCCGGCTGCCCCGATCGTCGCGCCGGATGCGCCCGCCGAGACCCTGCTCGGCGGCCTGTTCGGCCTCGACGGCAAGGGGGCCGACGTGCGGTCCTGGCTCGGCGACGCGGCGCTGGAGCGTGATCATCAGGATGACGTGAACCGGCACGATTCGTCGATCCAGGCGATCTGCCTGACCAGCGCGGCGCCCGTGCCGCGCCCGGCCTTCGAGATGTTCATGGATCTCCTGCGCTCGGGCCATGGTCCGAAGCTGCTGCGGCTCAAGGGTCTCGTGGCGCTCGCGGATGACCCGGATCACCCCATCGTGGTCCACGGCGTGCAGCACGTGTTCCACGCTCCCCTCACCCTGCCCGCCTGGCCGGATCCCGACCACACCTCACGGCTCGTGCTGATCCTGCGCGACCTCGATCCGGCCTTCGTCCGCCAGCTCTGGGATGCCTTCCTCGGACGCCCCCGGGTCGATGCGCCGGACGCCGCCGCGCTCACCGACAACCCCCTGGCGATCCCAGGCCCCTGAGGCGCGACCGGCCCGGCACCATCCTTGAAGCCATCGACCCGAGGGGCGTCTCCGAGGCGCCGGATCGTCCCGGATCGGGACGGATCGTCGACAGGCAGGACACGCGATGGTGCCACGCTTCACCGTGATACAGGGGGGCCTGTCCGACCGGCCGGTTCCAGCGGCCGGATGGGATCCCGAGACCTTGCGTCCGGCCGAGACCTGGCGGGTGGATCTCCACCGGCCCGTCACCGTCGATGCAGCGGCGGCGACGGCTTGGCGTGCCCTGCTGGTGCGCAACGCCGTGAGCGATCCGCTGCGCGATCCCGATCACCTCTTGCCGCTGGCCCAGCACCGCCCGGCCGGGCACCGGGTCGCCGTGGCCCTCGCCTGGAGCCGGGATGCCGAGAGCGGTCGCGAGGCGCTGCGCGGCGTCGTCCCGCTCGCGATGCCGCACCCGGTCTGGGGCGGCCGGGCGCGTCCCTGGC
>NZ_JBFUGA010000228.1:0-1943 GCF_056403155.1 Methylobacterium sp. P3_A11 | reverse complement strand
TCCGAATACATGGGCCGATCCGGATTTCAGTAAGAATCCTGAAGCCGGCTTCCACTTCGTGATGAAGCATATCTCCGCTTAAAGGCTTTCCGGCGCGGGCGCGCACTTCACCGGCCTGCGCTCTTCGGAGAGCGGCCTCCGACGCGTCGTAAGACGTGCAAACGCCTGAGTTCAATGCTTCTCCGAAGTAGCGCGACGCATGCCCCAGTCACCGAGGCAGCGAACACTTCCGCGACTGACAGGCGTCCGCGCGCATCGTGCCGGAAAACAGAAACCGGAACAATGCGTTAAGATTCTGGTTTTGAACAATTTTTTCCCGAAAGTCGGAGACCAACTTTCGAGATGATGCCTTAGAAGCCGGACCTGCAGTCGCCGACCAGCCGCCGGACGAAGCCCACGCAGGCGTCGAGTTCGGCGCGTGTGACGTATTCGTCGGCCCTGTGGGCGCGGGCGATGGAGCCCGGCCCGATCACCACCGCCGGCACGCCGCCGAGCCGCTCGAACAGCCCGCCCTCCGTGCCGTACGAGACCTTGGCGTGGCCGTTGCGGCCGGCGAGCCGCTTGGCCAGGGTCACGATCGGCGCCTCCGGGTCGGTGTCGAGGCCCGGATAGTCGATGAGCGGCTCGACCGCGACGCCGCAGGCCGGATCCCCCGTCCGCATCAGCGGCGCCAGGGTGTCGGTGGCGTAGGCGATCGCCGCGGCCGCCAGCGCTCCGGCATCGTCCGCGCCGATCGCCCGGTACTCGAAGTCCACGCTGCAGGCATCCGGCACGATGTTGAGCGCCGTGCCGCCCCGGACCACGCTCGACAGGCCGGTGGTGTGCGGCACGTCGTAGAGCGGATCGCGGGCGCCGTCCCGGGCGAGCGACTCCGCGGACAACCGGACATGCTCGATGAACCGGGCGGCGTATTCCACGGCGTTGACGCCCTGGGGCGCCAGGGCCGAGTGGCTGGCCTTGCCCCGGAAGGTGACGCGGGCGGCCGCCTTGCCCTTGTGGCCGACCACCACGTCCATCCCGGTGGGCTCGCCCACGAAGCAGCCGAGGGGCCGCGGCACGCGCTCCAGCATCCGCGCGATCAGCGGCCGCACCCCGAGGCAGCCCACCTCCTCGTCGTACGAGATCGCGAGATGGATCGGGGTCGCGAGGTCCGCCGCGACCATCTCGGGCAGGAGCGCGAGGCAGACCGCCAGGAAGCCCTTCATGTCGGAGGTGCCGCGCCCGTAGAGCCGGCCCCCCTCCTCCCGCAGGGTGAATGGGTCCGACGACCAGGGCTGGCCGTCGGCCGGCACCACGTCGCTGTGGCCGGAGAGCACGTAGCCGGGGCGGTCCTCGAACGGGCCGACGCTGACGAGCAGCGCCGCCTTCAGGCCGGTCGGATCCGGCACCCGCTCCACGGCCGCGCCGTGGCCACGGCAATAGGCCTCCGCCCAGTCGATCAGCGGCAGGTTCGAGCGGGCGCTCACCGTGTCGAACGCGACGAGCGTTTCGAGGAGCGCCACCGGATCGGGCGCGTCGGAGGGAGGCGGGGCGACGATCTGCGCGGGCTCGGTCATGGATGGCGCGTCATGGATGGGGTCCTGCAACCGCGCGAATCGTCCGGCGGGGGGATCCGGATGCGTACGGGGTTTTTGGGCGTTCCGGAGGCCCGAGGCAACGCCCGGCGGGCCCCGCGGAACCGGAGGGGCGTGGGTGACGTAGCTGCCGGTGACGGCCCCTGAGGGCCGCTCCCCGTGGAGCCCGAACCATGCAAGCCGGTCCCGTCCCGATCCTCGCCGCCCTGCTGCCGGCGACTCTGCTGCTGGCCGTCCCGGCCGAGGCGCGCCCGCAGGCCGGGCGGCCGCATCACCGCACCGTATCCGACATGGACAGGACCCTCGCCCGCATGGCGGCGCGCGCGCGGCCACATTGGCGGGTCTGGCAGCCGCCGCGCCCGCCCGCGC
>NZ_JBFUGA010000227.1:0-1967 GCF_056403155.1 Methylobacterium sp. P3_A11 | reverse complement strand
GCGGGAGGCCGCGCCGCCGCGCCTCGTCGCGCGGGCGGCCGGCACGGAGCCGGCCGGGACCGGACTCCCGATCCTCAAGGTCGAGAACCTCGCCAAGGCCTACGGCGCCCTGACGGTGCTGGAGGGCATCGACCTGGAGATCCGCGCAGGCGAGTTCGTCAGCCTCGTCGGCCCCAACGGCGCCGGCAAGACCACCCTGATGCGCTGCCTCAGCGACGGCACCGAGCCGTTCAGGGGCGCCATCGCGGTCGGCGGTACGCCGATCACCGGGCTGACGCCGAACCGGATCGTCGGCCTCGGCGTCGGGCGCAAGTTCCAGGTGGCGAGCGTGTTCGAGAGCCTGTCGGTGGCCGACTGCCTGCGGCTCGCCCGGGCGTCCCGCGACGGCCTGAGCCCGGTCGGGCAGGCGGAGACGCTGGGCCTGCCGCAGCCGGCCCTCGACGTCCTGCGCATGACCGGCCTCGACCACCTGCTGACCCGGCCGACGCGCCTCCTGTCGCACGGCCAGAAGCAGGCGCTGGAGCTCGCCATGGTGGTGGCCCTGGAGCCGCGGCTGATCCTGCTCGACGAGCCCACCGCCGGCCTGACCAAGGCCGAGCGCACCACCATCGGGACCGTCCTCAAGGCGCTCACCGCCGAGGGCCGGATCGCCGCCGTGCTGGTCGAGCACGACCTCGACTTCGTGCGCGAGATCTCGTCCCGGATCGTGGTGCTGCACCAGGGCCGGCTCGTCCTCGACGGCACCGTCGACGCGGTCGTCGGCTCGGAACTGGTCCGGACCATCTACTCGGGAGGCGGCCATGGGTGAGGCAGCACGGCAGGGTGCACCGGCAGGTTCCGCCCTCGCCCTCGACAGGGTGTCGAGCGGCTACGGCGCCGTCGCCATAGTGAAGGACGTGTCCCTGTCGGTCGGGCCGGGGGAGATCGTGGCGCTGCTCGGCAAGAACGGCATGGGCAAGACCACCCTGCTCAAGACCGTCCTGGGGATGGTGGCCCTGCGCGGGGGCGCCGTCACGGTCGGCGGCCAGGCGCTGGCCGGCCTCACGCCGGCCAAGCTCAACGCGCTCGGCGTCGGCTACGCCCCGCAGGAGCAGCCCCTGTTCCAGGACCTGTCGATCCGCGACAACCTGCGCCTCGCGGTGCCCTCCGACCGGATGCTGCCCGAGGCGCTGGAGCGGCTGTTCGGCCATTTCCCGTTCCTGAAGGACCGACTGGCCCAGCGGGCCGGCACCCTGTCCGGGGGCGAGCAGAAGATGCTGATCCTCGGGCGCGCCCTGATGCTGCGCCCGCGCCTGCTCCTCATCGACGAGATCTCCGAGGGCGTGCAGCCCTCGATGGTCGAGCGCCTGCGCGGCGTGCTTCACGCCGAGCGGGCGGCGGGCGTGTCCATGCTGGTGGTGGAGCAGCACGTCGCCTTCGCGCTGGCGCTGGCCGACCGCTACGCCGTCCTCAAGCTCGGCGAGATCGTCGACAGCGGCCCGGCCCGGGCGCCGGAGGCGCAGGCGCGCGTCATCGACCACCTCGCGGTGTGAGGCGGTTTCGGTGCCGATCCCCACGCCGTCATCGCGAGCGCAGCGAAGCGACCCAGGGATGCGCCACGCTCCCAAACGGGGCGCTGCTGGATTGCTTCGCTGCGCTCGCAAAGACGGTGGTGGATCGGGCGCAGGGAGGAGGAGGCTGTAAGCGCATGATGGAACTCAACACCTTCTCGATCGCCGCCCGCTGCCCGCGGACCGGCCAGCTCGGCGTCGCGGTGGCGAGCGCCGTCCCGGCGGTGGGCGGGCTGTGCCCGTTCCTCAGGGCCGGGATCGGGGCCGTCACCACCCAGTCCTGGGTGAACCCCTACCTCGCCGCCCGCATCCTCGACGGGCTCGCCGGCGGGCACGATCCCGACGCGGCGCTGGCGGCGGCCCTCGCCACCGACGACCGGCCGGACCTGCGCCAGCTCGGCCTGGTCGACGGGCAGG
>NZ_JBFUGA010000226.1:0-2185 GCF_056403155.1 Methylobacterium sp. P3_A11 | reverse complement strand
CTGGATCGATACAAACGCGCGGATCTGCACGACATTTGGTGCCCTGATTGGGGTAGATATGCGCTCGAGCGCTTAGCCAGCCTCTGAAGTGCTCAGCTTCAGCGCCGCGCTCGTAGGCGCCTTCGTGGTGTTCCTGGTTCCGAAGTGGCTGGCGGCCCTGCTGTAGCGCCACTGACCTACTCGCTGATTGCTGAATGATTTTCACATCCCGATGTTCGGGTAGGATGCCCTGACCTTCAGGATAGGTCCCGATCAAGTGCCGTCCTGGTGCGCTCGGTCTCGGCATAGAGGCGGGCGAGGGACCGACAGACGCGTATTGCCTCATGCGGGCTACACGGTAGTTTGTGACAAGCCGCTGAGCATGCGGTCCGTGTACGTCGTCGACGAGTGCAAGCCGCTTCAGGAGGCAGCTCCGTGACGGACTGGCTCGCCGGCCAGGGCTACGTGCGGCACCGTGAAGGTCCCGGAGGGGACTGATGCGCCTGACTGTTCCGACGTTGATGTTGTCCCTCGTGGGATCCGCAGCGCACGCGGATCCTGCGAATTCGCCTCAAGATCTCTGTGAGGCTCTGGGCGCCAGTGCGCGGCATGCCAAGGCGGCACCCGAAGCGACAGGATCTGAAATCATCGTCCTTTTCACGCTCAAGCGCGACGGTACTGTTCAAGGCAAGCCGAGGATTACGTACTCACGGCTGATCGGCGACAATGTCGACCAACAGGCATTCATCGCCGCATCGCTTTCGGCATTAGCCAGCTGCTTCCCGCTTCCGATAACTTCGGTTGAGTAGGGTCATAGCCGGTTGACCGATCAGGCTTCGGCTCGTCAGCGGGTCGCGTGGTGYATGAGAGGCTCTAACTACCCGCCTCCTCGAGGAAGCGGCGCCGAAGGTGGAGCGTCCGTGGGAGGAAGCTACAGACCTTGTGCGAGAGCTTCGCGAGCGATGCTGCTAATTAGAGCGTCTCGCTTGGCCTGCCGAATGACGATGCGGGCGGCAGTTCGGGCATTGGCGGCCCGAAACTCGCCTCTCGGCGCTCCGTCGCGCAGCGCACGCCATGCCAGCTTGCGGAACCAGTTCGCATTCGCCACGGCAATGCACCGTCGCTCGGCGTAGCGGTTTCCATTGCTCCGTTCCGGAACAGCCAGCGTTAGCATGGTTTCGACCACCAAGAAGGGACGAGTAGCACCTGTTCGGCACCGAAACAACAAGATACATCGTTTCCAATCGCTCGCAATACTGTTATTCCTGAGATGCCATGAATTTTCGATCGGAGCGCTTTGCGGTCGAAGGGCATTCGAAGCTGCGCAGCCTCGACACCCGCGCACCGGCGGCTATCTTGACGGGATGAGGTGCACCCTGACTGCCTCTGCGTTGCTCTTTGCCGTTGGCTCAGTAGCGCCGGCTGCTCAAGGCGGAGCCATACCGACGCGGCAATGCACTCCGGCCTACGTGGCCAAGTGGTCTGTCGACAAAGAGGCGGCTCTGAGCAACCCGCCGAAGCGGCCATGTTGGATGTGGACAGAAGCAGGCGCGCACGTCTGTTATCAAGGAGGTTGCGTGCAGGCCCACGTGTACCTCAACAGAAGGCAGCCCTGAGTTCTCACGCCGGCCCACAGTTCGCCGCCATTGCGAAAGTGCGCCGACACCGTCACCAACTACACGTTCGCCAGCGCCAGTCTGCGGCCTCGCCACCTCTGCCCAGGCGGCTATCCTGCCGGGATGAGCGGACGCTTATTCGACTGGCGGGGATGGCTTTTCAGAACACCTTGTTAATGCCGCTGAAGCAGCGGACAGCCGTCGCCCGCGTGGCGAGGTGAGTGTATTGTGCGGTTCTTGTAGGAGCCTAACAAAGATACGCTTGATCGGAAGAGACAATACTCAGCGCATCTGAGCTTTCGCGGCAGGTGCACTTTAAAAAGGGGATTGATAAGCTGCGCCTATGAGCTCAGCGCAACCCGCCGCGATAGAGCCGCACGTGATTGAGTGTCCCGCTATTCAGTAGTCGCGGGTCGACAAAAATAATGATGCGTTCTATTTTTCTCGTTTCAGGTCTGCAGGTCGCGCATGGATGATCTTTCGCACTACGTCGCCGTTGAGCGTATGCGAGACAGCCGGCCACTGGAAATCCGCGCGCTGCGGCCGGACGATCGGGAAAGGCTGCTGAGTGCCGTCGAACATACAAGTGC
>NZ_JBFUGA010000225.1:0-2195 GCF_056403155.1 Methylobacterium sp. P3_A11 | reverse complement strand
CCCGCGACCCGCTCGGCGGCGGCGACGGCCGCGCCCCGGTGGCGGGTGGCGGGCAGGGTGAGGTCGTCGCGCAGGGTCTCGTCGCAGCCGATCAGGCCGAACCCGTCGCTGATCCGGGTCGCCGAGACGGCCAGCGCCCGRCAGAGATCGCCCGTGAGCCGCGCCCGGTCGGCCGTGCCGCGGAAGCCCATCGAGGCCGAGAGGTCGACCAGGACCCAGGTCTCGACGGCGGTCCGCGCCTCGAAGCGGCGGACATGCACGCCCTCGAA
Organism: Methylobacterium sp. P3_A11; assembly: GCF_056403155.1. Classification (NCBI taxonomy): domain Bacteria; kingdom Pseudomonadati; phylum Pseudomonadota; class Alphaproteobacteria; order Hyphomicrobiales; family Methylobacteriaceae; genus Methylobacterium; species Methylobacterium sp. P3_A11. The sequence goes on along the minus strand of NZ_JBFUGA010000225.1, from coordinate 1,926 downwards.
CGGATCGCGCAGCGTCGCGCGCAGGTCGATGCGGCGCGCATCCGGCAGCTGCAGGAACGACACCTGATCGCGGAGCGGGCCGGAGCCGCCGGCATCGCGCCCCCGGTGGAGGCCGGCCCGGCTGCCGCGCGGCCGCCAGCGCGGCAGGTAGACGATGTCGGCCATGCGCGGGTCGCTCACGGCGCCGGCACCGTCTCGAACGCGGCCCGGCACAGGGCGGGCACGATCGCGCCGCGCTGCAATTCGTGGACGGGTTCGAGGAAGACGCGGTGGGCCATCACGGCGGTGAAGACCGCCCGCACATCCTCGGGCGCCAGCCAGTCGCGGCCCTCCAGCCACGCCCGCACCCGGGCGGCGCKCACCAGGAAGGMGACGCCGCGCGGCGAGGCGCCGCCCTGCACGAGGGTGGCGGTGTCGACGCCCGGGAGCCGGATCCCGGCCTCCGCGGGGCGGACCAGCGCGTCCCAGAGGGCCACCACGTAGGCCTCGATCGACGGCTCCGCGCGGACGGCGTGCTGGATCGCGGCCGCGATGCCGCCGATCCGGGCCTGGTCGAGCACGCCCTCGGCGACCGCGCCGACGAGAGCGTCCGTGTCGTGGAAGCGCGGGTCGAAGACCAGGCTCCGGCGCACCGCCGCGTCCCGGGGCGCCTCCAGCCCGATCTCCATCAGGAAGCGGTCGCGGGCCGCGGCCGGCAGCTCGAACGTCTCCTCGCGCTCGACGCGGTTGCGGTCGGCGAAGACCTGCAGGTTCGGGAACGTGTAGGTTCGGCCGAAGGCCTGGACGCTGCGCTCGGCCATCAGCCGGAGCAGCAGGGCGTGGACCTGCGGCCGCGCCCGGTTGATCTCGTTGAAGAAGAACACCGAGAGATCCTCGGCCCGCGCCAGGACCGGGCCGGGATCGACCCGCGGCCGGCCGTCGGGGCCGAGATAGGTGTGGTAGATCAGGTCGGTCGGCATCATGTCGACCGTGCCCTCGACGCGCTCGTAGGCGCCGCCCAGCGCCCGGGCCACCGCCCGCAGCAGGGTGGTCTTGCCGACGCCGACATCGCCCTCGAGCATCACGTGGCCGCGGGCGAAGACCGCGATCGTCACGAGGCGGATCGCCCGCTCCTGCCCGACCACCGCCTTGGCGACCTCCGCCTCGAAACGGGCCGCCGCCGCCCGCCAGTCGGTGAGCATCGTGTCTCCGGGACGGAGGGTGTTCATGAAACGGTGCCTGCGGTGTCGGGCTGGGCGCCGGGTATCGGTGCGGCGTGTCGGTGCGGTGCGGCGCGCGGTACCGACCGTCCCGGGGCCGGGCCTCGGGACGGTCGGCCGCGCTCGGTTTGCCGCGATCAATTCGAGGACATCTTGGCGACGTCGTACTCGAACTTGCCGGTCTTCTTGGCGTTCTCGATCCGCTTCCTGTTGCGCTCCTCCATCTGCTTGATGGAGTCGGCCTGCTTGCCGACCTCCTTCGGGTCGTGCTTGGGATCGTACTTGGACCCGGCGACCTTCTCGGGGAAGCCGGGCTTCGGCTGCCAGCAATTGCCCGGCGCCTTGCAGGTCTGCCCGTCATAGGCCAGCGCCGGCACCGCGAAGGCCGCCCCCGCGATCAGCATCGCCGCCGTGATCACTGTGCGCATCGTTGATTCCTCCGTCTCTTCCTGGGGCGGCCGGTCGGGCCGCCGGTTCGCCCCGTCTCCCGCGGGGCGCGACTTGCCGAGAACGCCTAGGAGCCCGTCCGAGTAACGAGTTCACGAGGTGGGATGAGCGTCGAAGTCTGGGCAGACGTGTGCGTCGGCTTTGGGCTCAGTGCCCGGCCTTCGCCAATTTGAGGAGGTTGTGGGCGGTGCAGATCAGCGCCCATTCGCCCCGGACCTGATCGAGGCCGCGGAGTAAGAACTGTCGGAAGCCCCGGGCCTGCTTGATCTGCCCGAATACC
>NZ_JBFUGA010000224.1:0-2298 GCF_056403155.1 Methylobacterium sp. P3_A11 | reverse complement strand
CCTCCGCCGCGCGGATCGCCGCCTCGGCCGCGCGCACCGAACCCTGCGCCTCCCGGACCGAGTCGCGGGCCTGCGCCTGCAGGGTGCGGACCCGCACCGCCACGCCGCGCACGGCGGCCAGGGAGGTCGTCCAGTCGTCCTCGTCCGCCGGGATGGTGGGGGCGGCCGCCGCGGCCCCGGCGAACAGTGCCACGACCCGGTCGATCGGAGCGGCATCGCCGTCGCGAGGCCCGACCGGAGGGGCCAGGGGGGACGCCTCCGTCAGGTCGGCCCGCGCCCGGGCTGCGATGCTCATGCCGCCGCCTGATCGGTGAGATCCGAGAACTCGGACAGGATCGCCTGCTGGACGCGTTCCAGCCACTCCTCGGCCTGCCGCGCCCGGTCCTCGGCGGCGCCGGCGCGGGCCTCGGCGGCCTTGGCGCGCTCCTCGGCGGCGATGATCTGCGCCTCGGCGCGCACCTGCGCGTCGCGGGCCTGCATCTCGGCCATCCGGGCACGCTCGTTGGACGTGTTGATCTCGGCCCGGACCTGCTCCAGCACGTGTTCGATGCGCTCTTCCCGCTCGCGGGCCTGCGCCTCGATCACCCGCGCCTGACGGGCCGCGGCCTGCACCCGGTGGATCAGCGCGTCCCAGTCCTGCGACGACGCGGGCGGCTTCGGAAACTCGGTCCGGGCGTGCATCGACGAAACGACGCGCAGGACGCTGCCGAGATTGGCTTCGGGGGCGGCGCCGGTTTCACGGGGGCTCTTGTCGGCCGGCCGGAACCGGGGATCGTTCAGAAGCCTCTGCAGCTCGCTCACGGATCCTCCACTCGCTGTCAACGCAATCCTGATCCGACTAAACTGTTTAGATGGGTTAACAAATAGTTAAACGATCCGCCGCAGGCCGGTGGAATCTTAACGCGGCGGGTGGTGGCCGCGGAGCCCGGCCGGGCGCGCCGCATCCGCGATCACGGGGGCTGCGCCGGCACACGGGCGGGCGCCGTCGGACCGGTGTGCGGCCGGACGGGCTGCGGTTCTCACTCCTGGGCCGAGGGTGCGTTGCGACCGCCGTGGGTCCGCACGGGGCGCCGGCGGGGACGCGATGCGGCCCGTGCTCACCCGCACGCAGGCGCGTCCGCCACCGTCATAGCTGTCCATCCTCACTATCATGGCACCCGAGGAGGTGCGCCATGACCGCTCCGCAAGTCGTCGCAACGATTGTCGTCCTGATCTCGGCCGGGTCGGCGACGGCCTTGGCCATCATGGCGACCGCCTCGGCCCTGCTGGAGATGTCGGTCGAGGCCCGCGACCGCTGGGGCCGCTCCGGACGGGGCTCCCGCAGGGCGGCCAGCCCGACCGGGTACCCGCCGGGGAGCCCTCGCTATAGGATCCCGGTCCGGCCGGCCGGGTCGGGCCGGAAGCCGGCGGGAGCCCATCGCCTTGACCGTCGTCGAGATTCACCGGTCGCCCTGGAGAGTGGCCGGGCTGTTCGCGGGGGCCTGCGCCTTCGTCGCCGCCTGCCTCTGGCTGATCGGCGACCCTCCGGGACCCGGTCGCGCCGCGGTGACAACCGGGAGCTTCACGGCCTGCGTGGCGTATGTCGGCCTCGGTGTCTTCGGCCTCTGTGCGGCCCTCGTGGTCCCGATGCTGTTCCAGCGCGGCCCGGTGGTCTCAGTGGGGCCACGCGGGATCTTCGATCGGAGGCTCTCGACCGACTGGATTCCCTGGACGGCCATTCGCGGCATCGCGACGGTGGCGATCCGGCGTCAGCGCGTGATCGCGCTCGAGGTCGATCCCCGCGTCGATGCGTCCCTTCCCTGGACGAACTGCGCGCGACGCGTCGCGCGGCTGAACCGGGTCCTCGGCGATCATCGATACTGGATGGCGGCTATCGAAATGCGCGGGGGATTCCCGGCGCTGTCCGCGGCGGTCGAGCGCGGCTGGTCCGATCGGAGCGGCGGAGTCCGGTGATGAGACCCCGATCGGTCAGGGTCCAGGCTGTCTTCGACCGGAGGGGGCGGACCGATTCAGGTTTGCCGAACCCGAGGGACCGCTATCGGTTCGGAAATCCATTCAACCTCCGTCGGTTGAATGGTGGGCGCGACAGGGATCGAACCTGTGACTGATCCTCCCTCGGCTTCGCGGTTCTTCCGCACTTTGCGTGGATCAGGCAGCGAGGAGCACGCGGCGGCGGCGGAGTGCGAAGCTGGCGCGGCCGTACATGGTACGCTTGAGCATCTTCAGCCGACTGATCTGCCCTTCAGCCTGCGCGTTGCTCCAGGGCGTCGTCAGCGCCGCCCGAACCGCCGGCCCGTC
>NZ_JBFUGA010000223.1:0-2411 GCF_056403155.1 Methylobacterium sp. P3_A11 | reverse complement strand
GGGCAGGACCGGTCCGTCGAGGCCCTCGAAGGACACCTGCACGGCGCCGGCCTTCACGCCGGCCTTGTCGAGCACGGCCTTGAGCGGCACGCCGGTCCAGCGGGCGCAGCCCATGGCGCCGTTGGCGAGCTGGCCGCCGGCGATGCGCGGCTCGAAGAAGCCGCGGGAATTGCCCGAGCACTGGTTGACCGCGACGATCTCGGTCTGCGGCATCGCCTTGAGGTCGGCGAGCGACAGGGAAAGCGGGCGCTCGACCTGTCCGGTCACCGCGACCCGGAAGGCGCCGGCGTCGATCTCGGTCGGGATGTCGGCGAGATGGTAGCGCACGAAGAACGCGTCGTTCGGCGTGATCGCGCCTTCGTCGAAGACCGCGAACGGCGTCTCCAGCTGCGGCGGGCGCGCGGTCATCTGCAGGAGCGGCCTCTTGCCCGGATAGGCCACGAGCGGCCGCTCGCCGTTGCCGAAGGGCAGCGTCGCGGTGTCGCCCGCCCGTGCGCGCGGCACGCCCCCGGCGGCGGCGAGGGCGCCGAGCGCGGTCAGCCGCATGAAGTCCCGTCTTCCGCGATCGGTCATGGCGCGCTCCTCGTTCAGGCTGTCGCAGCGGCGTTCCGGTTCGGCGCGCCCCGCCTTCGACCGCGGGGCGACGCCTCGGAGGGGATCCCGGTCAGCGAAGGACCGAGAGGTAGTGGATGTCCTGCGTCAGGCAGGTCGAGAGGCGCCACTCGACCGGCCGCTCCTCGAGATCGATGGCGACGCGGTCGATCTCCAGGGCGGGGGTCCCGGCGGGCACCTGGAGCAGCGCCGCCTCGCGGGGCCCGATCGCCACGGCCTTCAGGCGCTCGTTGGCGGTGGCGATCGTGATGCCGTAGCGAGCGGCGTAGAGGCTGTAGAGGGTGTTCGGCAGCTCGAGCTGGGCGATGCCGGGGAACAGGCCGGCGGGCACGCTGATCGTCTCGACCACGCACAGCTTCGCGTCGACGGCGCGCACGCGCTCGATCCGGACCACGCGGGCGGACCGCACGAGGTCGAGGCGCCCGCGCTCGTCGGCGCTGGCGATCGCCTCCGCGATCCCGGTGACCCGGCTCGTGGGCATGCCGGTGCCGTCGCCGTCCGGCCGCAGCTTCAGGAAGCGGAACACGCTCTGCTTGTCGTCGTGATCGGCCACGAAGGTCCCGCGGCCCTGGCGGCGCACCAGCAGGCTGTCGGCGGTGAGCGCGTCGAGGGCCTTGCGCACCGTCCCCTGGCTGACGCCCAGCTCGACGGCGAGCTGCCCCTCGCTGGGCAGGATCTGGCCGGGCTGCCAGACCGCGTCGGCCAGGCGCTTCAGCAGGGTGTCGTAGACCTGCCGGTAGAGCGGGCGGAAGCCGACCGGGCGGGCGCCTCCCGAATCTGCGCGCCCCGAACCTGCCTGCCCTTCGCCTGACCGTTCCATCGCGTGACGACGCAGAGCCCCATCCGTGGGTAGAGCGTCGAAGGTTGTGTCCAGCACCTCTCCCTCCTCTGGCTTACGTGGCTCTGCCGATGGGAGCAATCACAGGTTTTTCCTCCGCACAGGCGATCCGCGTCACAGCGCCCGGATCTCGGCGACGAGGGCTTCGGCGACGTCGAGGCCCGCCTCGGCGGCCCGGCGACGGAGTGCGAGCCGGCGGCTGCCCGGGAGCCGGGCGCCGTCCTGCGTCTCGATCGCGTCCGCCAGCGCCGCGAAGCGCTCCGGCGCGTCCGGGCTGAGCGCCGTCGCGTCGAGGACGAGGATCAGCTGCCCGGTGCCCGGCGGGTCGCCCGCGGCGTCGAGGAACGAGGAGGCCTCGCCGGCGAAGCGCGCGCCGACGAGGCCGGCGGCGAGCAGCTCCACCATCAGGGCGAGCGCCGTGCCCTTGGCGTCGCCCAGCGGCACCATGGTGCCGTCGAGGGCCGCCTTGGCATCGGTCGTCGGGCGCCCCTCCGCGTCGAGGGCCCAGCCCTCGGGGATCGGCTCGCCGCGCTTGGCCGCCCCGACGATGTTGGCGCGGGCCACCTTCGACAGGGCGAGGTCGACGACGATCGGCGCGCGGCCCGGCAGCGGGCAGGCGAAGGCCAGCGGGTTGGTGCCGAACACCGCCTGACGACCGCCCCAGGGCGCCATCGCGGCGGGCGTGTTGGCGAAGAGCAGGGCGACGCAGCCCTGCTCGGCCAGGGCCTCCACCGGGCGTCCGGCCGCGCCGCAATGGTGCGAGCGGCGGATGCCGGCCGCCGCCACGCCCTGCTGGCGGGCGAGGTCCGGCAGCGCCTCCAGGGCGAGGTCGATGGCCGGGTAGGCGAAGCCGTGGGCGGCGTCGACCGCGAGCAGGCCCGGCCGCGGGCGCTCCGCCCGCGGGACCGCGTCGCCCGCGACCTTGCCGGCACGCACCTGCGCCGGGCACGCACCTGCGCCG
>NZ_JBFUGA010000222.1:0-2421 GCF_056403155.1 Methylobacterium sp. P3_A11 | reverse complement strand
CGCCCGGTCCGGGCCGCGGCCGCCTGCCCGACGCGGCCGGCCTTTACGGCCGGGAGACGCGGCGCACCCGCCAGCAACTGGTCGAGGAGGTTCGGCGGGATCGCGGCGCGTACCGCCTCCAGCACGACGTCGTCGGGTGCCTCTGCGGCGGCCGGATCCGATGCCTCCGCGTCGGGCGGCTCGGGCGGCTCGGGCGGCGGCGCCTCCGCGGTCTCGGGGGTGGACTGCTCCGGTGCGGGCAGGCGCGTGGCGCGCGGCGCCAGGACGAGGCGCCCGGCCGCCACGATCTCCGCTTGGCCGACCGGCCGGTCCACCGCGAGGGCGCGCGCCACGCGCGCTGCCAGGATCGGGCCGCGCAGCGACGCGACCCCGAAGGCCTCGCCCAGGGCGCAGAGGCTGCCGACCGGGTCCGGTTCCGGGATGCCCGGGGTGGGTTCCGGTTCGGGCGCCGAGGCCTCCGTGAGTCCGAGGCCGCTCAGGTCGATCCGGAAGGCGAGGCGATCCGCCAGCGCCTCGGCCACCGTCTCGTCCGCCTCGCCCTCGTCGAGGAGGATCAGGCCGAACTTGGCGCCGCGGTCCGAGACCGTGCCGGTGTCGAGGGCGGCCGCGAGCCGCGACGCGGTGCCCGGCGGCAACCGCTCGGCCATGGGGACGACGACGATCCCGCCATCGGCCTCCACCAGCAGGCCGGCCCGCGCGACGGGACGACCCGTCGCCAGGGTCGCGGCGAGGTCGAGGCCGCCGAGCAGGCCGTCGTCGCCGATCCGGGGCGGCAGCCGCCGCCAGGGCGTCCCGGCAGGCAGCGCGTCCCGCAGGGTCTGGAGCCAGCGCTCGCGTACCGGACCGGGTGCGGCGCGCACCACCGCGCCGCCGAGCCCGTGCGGGTCGGCGGCGAGCAGACAGGCGGCCAGGCGGGCGTCGGCCCAGGGATCAGGCGTGGTCTCCATCCCCTCTGCGGAGCCTTGTTGGTCACGCATCAGCGTGTGCAGGGCGCAACCGGCCCCCTCTCCCGCGCGGGCGACGATGGTCACGCATCCGGGTCGAACACGGGCGCTGGCGGCCGAGCGCGACGCGCCCCCTCTCTGGTGCGGGAGTGGGTTGGGGTGAGGGGCGGGACGCGTCAGGATCACGCACGCGATCGACGTGCGGGTCCGTCGCGCTTTCTGCGGATGCCGCGCATCCCTCACCCTGTCCCTCTCCCGACGGATCTCGGGCCTGCCCGAGATCCGCACCGAGGAGCCCAAGTCGGGCCAGCCCGACTTGGGTGGAGAGGGGACCCGCGCCCGGTCCTGAAGCCGCGCGGCCCGGGCCGCGGGCTGGGTTCGTTCGCGCGGCGGATGCTGGCGCGCCCGTCACGCAAACATCTCCGCCAGCGCCCGCTCCACCCGGGCGGTGGATCCGGATTCGTCCAGCGGGTTGCGGCGCAGGCGGTGGCGCAGGGAGGCCGGGGCGATGCGGCGGATGTGGTCGTCGGTGACGATCTCGGCGCCGTCGAGGGCGGCGAGAGCCCGGGCGGTGCGCATCAGGGTCAGCTCGCCGCGCAGGCCGTCGGTGCCCAGCGCCAGGCAGAGCCGCGCCGCGCGCTCCAGGGCGGCATCCGGCACGGCCACGCCCGGCAGGCGCTCCCGCGCCAGCAGGATCCGCTTCTGGATCTTCCTCTCCTCGCCGGCGCGCGCGGCGCAGAAGGCGGCCGGGTCGCGCTCGTAGGCGTCGCGGGCGCGGACCACCGCGATCCGGGTGGGGATGTCCTTCGGGGTCGCGACCTCGCAGGCGAGGCCGAACCGGTCGAGGAGCTGCGGGCGCAGCTCCCCCTCCTCCGGATTTCCGGAGCCGACCAGGACGAACCGTGCCGGATGGCGCAGAGACAGCCCCTCGCGCTCGACCGTGTTGACGCCCGAGGCCGCGACGTCGAGCAGCAGGTCGACGAGGTGATCCTCCAGGAGGTTGACCTCGTCGATGTACAGGAAGCCGCGGTTGGCCCGGGCGAGCAGCCCCGGCTCGAAGGCCTTCACCCCGGCGCCGAGCGCCCGCTCCAGGTCGAGGGTGCCGACCACCCGGTCCTCGGTGGCGCCCAGCGGCAGGTCCACCACCGGCACCGATTGTTTGTGACTCTTGCGCGGGCTTCCCTGCGCGCAGTGCGGACAGGACTCCGCCGGGCTGTCGGGGTCGCAATTGTACGGGCAGCCGACCACCGCCCGCATCGGCGGCAGCAGGGCGGCGAGCGCCCGGATCGCCGTGGACTTGCCGGTGCCGCGGTCGCCGAAGACCAGCACGCCGCCGACCGCCGGGTCCACCGCCGCGATCAGCAGGGCCTGGCGCATCTCGTCCTGGCCGACGATGGCCGAGAAGGGAAAGGTGGGCACGCAGAACTCGCACTGTGCCCCCCTCTCCTCCCCGCGGATCTCGGACTCGTCCGAGATC
>NZ_JBFUGA010000221.1:0-2424 GCF_056403155.1 Methylobacterium sp. P3_A11 | reverse complement strand
CCTCGGGGTCGCCCGGGGCGCGGGGCTCGAACCGGAACGGCGCCCGCGCGAGGGGCGCGCCGTCCAGCGCGTCGGTGACGCCGAGGGCCTGGCAGAGGCGACCGGGGCCGGCGCAGAGGAGGCGCGGCGCCTCCGTGCCCCGGCGGGCCGCCATGGCGGCGAGCCCCTCGGTGGGCGCGAGGGCGCGGAGCAGCACGGCGCTGCCGGGCTCGCAGACGAGGTTCAGGCACCAGTGCATCCCGTAGGAGCGGTACACGTAGGCGTGGGCCGGCGGCCCGAACATGCTGGCGTTGCGCCGCGTCGGGCCGCGGAAGCTGTGGGAGGCCGGATCGCTGCGGTCGTAGGCCTCGGTCTCGACGATGATCCCGCCCGCCGCGCCGACGAACAGACGGGCGCCGATCAGGTCGCGGGCCACCGCGGCGGCGCTTCGGGCGAAGAAGGGCTCCAGCATCGGGACTCCCGGGGCGGCGTTCCGGCGGGCGCGCCGAAGAACGCGTGAATGGCGGTCGCGGAGAAATAAATCGGGCGGGGCAGAAGTCTTGCTGGTACGAGGGGCCGTGAATGGCGGTCTCAGAACCGATCCCTTCGGACCTCCCAGCATGGTGCGCACAGCCTCGACCGCGACGCTCCGGTCCGCCGATGCGGGCGCGCAACCCCGATCCGCCGCGCAGGCCGCGCGGATCCGCCTGAACCTGCGGCGCCTCCGGCTGGCCAGCGGCCTGATTCTGTTCGGCTACGTGCTGACCCACCTGCTCAACCACGCCCTGGGCAACGTCTCCCTCGACGCCATGGAGGACGGCCTCGACCTCGTCACCGCCGTCTGGCTGAACCCCGTCGGCCTGACGCTGCTCTACGGCGCGCTGGTGACCCATCTGCTGCTCGGGCTCCAGGCGCTCTACGCGGCCCGCTTCTTCCACTGGCGGCCCTCCGAGGCCCTGCAGCTGGTCTCCGGCCTGCTGATCCCGACGCTCCTCATCAGCCACATCACGGCGACCCGGATCTCCTTCGTCACCGAGGGGCTCGACAAGGGCTACGCGCAGGAACTCTACGCCTTCTGGATCGCCTCGCCGACGCAGGGCCTCCTGCAGGTGACGGTCCTGGTCCTGGCCTGGATCCACGGCTGCATGGGCCTGTATTTCTGGCTGCGGCTGAAGCCCGCCTTCGGGAGGATCGCGCCCTGGCTGCTGGCGCTGGCGGTGCTGGTGCCGGTCCTGGCGCTGCTGGGCTTCGCGCAGGGCGGCCGGATGATCCTCACCCTGGCGCAGGATCCGGCGTGGCGGGCGGTGGCCCTCCAGCCGGTCCATGTCGGGCTGCCCGATCAGGTGGCGCGGCTCGCCGCCATCCGGAACGGGCTGCTCGGGACCTATGCGGGCCTCGTGGCGGCGGTCCTCGTGGCCCGCGGCGCGCGGACGCTGGCCGAGGTCAAGCGCGGCACGATCCGGCTCAGCTATCCGGACGGCCGGGTGGTGCGGGTGCCCCGGGGCACCAGCGTGCTGGAGGCGAGCCGGCGCAACCGGATCCCCCATGCCAGCGTCTGCGGCGGCCGCGGGCGGTGCTCGACCTGCCGGATCCGGGTGACGGACGGCAGCGACGGCGCGCCCACGCCCGGCCGCACCGAGCGGGCGGTGCTGGAGCGCATCGCCGCCGGCCCGGGGGTGCGCCTCGCCTGCCAGTTCCGGCCCGAGACCGACATGGCCGTGGTGCCGCTGCTCCCGCCGCAGCCGCGCGTGCGCCAGGCCGACCTGCTAGACCGGGCGCAGTCCGGCGAGGAGCGCTTCATCGTGGCGATGTTCGTCGACCTGCGCGGCTCGACGCGGCTCGCCGAGGAGCGCCTGCCCTACGACACGGTGTTCATCATCAACCGCTTCCTCGGCGCGGTCGGCGACGCCGTGCGGGAGGCCGGCGGCTCGACCAACCAGTTCCTCGGCGACGGTCTGCTCGCGCTGTTCGGCCTGGAGACGGAGCCCGAACAGGCCGCCCGGGACGCCCTGCGGGCGATCGACCTCATCGCCGAGGCCGTCGACACCCTGAACCGGCTGCTGGCGGCCGATCTGGAGCACACGCTCCGGTACGGGATCGGCGTGCATGCGGGTCCCGCCATCGTCGGCGAGATGGGCGATGCCACCGATGCCCGCTTCACGGCGCTCGGCGACACCGTCAACGTCGCCGCCCGCCTCCAGGGGCTGACCAAGACCCTCGGCTGCGTCGCCGTGGTGTCGGAGGCGGTCTATCGGGCGGCCCGCGTGGCGCCGGCGCGGATCCGGGACGAGGCGGTGGACGGCCGGTCCGAGGCCGTGCGGGTCAGCACCCTGGGCAGCCTCTGATGCTTCCGTCCTTGCGAGCGCAGCGAAGCAATCCAGGGTGGCGCCGACCCTGCAGACGTCCCGCTGCCCTGGGTCGCTTCGCTGCGCTCGCGATGACGGG
>NZ_JBFUGA010000220.1:0-2655 GCF_056403155.1 Methylobacterium sp. P3_A11 | reverse complement strand
GGCCTGTTCAAGACCGAGGTGATCCACCGGCGTGGGCCGTGGCGCTCCTTCGAGGCCGTCGAGTACGCCACGCTCGAATGGGTGGACTGGTTCAATCACCGTCGGCTGCTCGAACCGATCGGCCACATCCCTCCAGCCGAGGCGGAAGCGCGCTATTATACCCAGGCCGAGGTCCAAGCCTTGGCCGCATGACCCAAACCAAACGGCCTCCGGGAAACCCGGCGCGGTTCAAGAAGCGCAAGAACGAGAGCGTACCGGAGCAGGGCAAAGACCCTAAGTTGTGGCACGATCAGAGTGTCGCGCATCGCCCTCTCCCGGTCCCCAAAACAGCGACCACATGAGCGAGTCTGCTGTCCCGCCCGATCATTCGCCGGATGCGATGGACCGGCACAGCTCTTCCTACAATGCCATCCTTTCGGTGCCCGCTGCCAAGTCTCGTCAAACCCAGGCCTTCAGCGTGAGATCACACGGACAACTCTGCGCGAGTCAAGATCGATGACGACCGCCTGGTCATCAGGAGATATGTAGTAGCCGTAATATCCATCCGGGTTTAGCCCCGCGAGCGAAACATTTTGAAATGAACCCAACCCCAGCCAGCCCGGGATCACGCTGCCGCGCCCGACTCGCACACCGCTCGCTTCGGTGTAGTGAGGTCCCGCATCAAACAGCGTTTGGATCGTCCCGCTCTCGTCACCCTGCATGAGAACGCCGTGATCGGCGAGATGCGGATTGACACGCAGCACCAGCGGTTCAGCAAGAGCCAGCGAGCCAGTCAGGAGACTCGCCGCCGCAACTCCGGCTCCGGTGAGCAGGCCTGTTGCGCGAGTTCGCATGGTAGACATGGTTTTCTCCCCGGATAAGCGGTAGGCGAACGCCGCGATAGGCGCTCTGATGTAGTAGAATCATCAGGCCCCCGGTGCTTGATCCTTCGGGACGTGCCGAGAACTTTCAAATAAAAATATTTAGATAAATTCAACCTCCATCCGCCTGGCGCGGAGTCTCTAGAGGGTAATCGCAGAGGATCCAGTCTTCGGGGCGACCAGACGCTCTGTTTTCGACGGCGCGCATCACCTTGAAAGCTCACATGGCATGTGCAATGAGTATCGGCAGGTATTCGACCATGGTTTCGCCCCAGTGCGGGCGAAGAATGGCAATGATCATGGGTGATTCTCCTATCTTCGAAGTCCGGATTACGACCTGCGAGACGGGCAGCATTCTGCGCGCGCCGACTGAACGCGAGGTGGCGACGAAGGCGGAAACTCTTGTCCGCAGGGTTCATGCACGCGGCGAGCTGATCGGCTTCAGCATCAAAGGACCAAGCGCGGCCGGTATAGGCCGGATCAAGGCGTACCTTGAGGGTGTCTTGGTCGAGGTTGCACAAGCGAGCACCTGACTCAATTCGTCTGCGGTCAAGAAGCCTCACATCGTGGGCCCTGTGCAGCTCGTCGGATCAAGCAGGCTGTCCGGTTCAGCGTTTAGTATGACCGAAATTGAAGGAATGATGCTGCGCGGGCCTCGCATCGTCTGTTGGAGTGTACACCAGCACGCCGGCCACGGGCCGGCGATCGCTTCGACTTGGCAGGATGCGCTCGTCAGACAAGATGGGAGCGAACAATGGCCCTGGTGCTTCGATCCATCTAAATCGCAAGGGCGAGCCGCGTGCGGGAGGCAGCAAAGCGGGAGGCACGCGCTAAGCCGCTAGCGAGCATCGTCACGGACGGCGGTCGTTACCGGACCATCGGCAGTCTTCAGCCTCTGGCTGTGGCTATGATTGCCGCGTTGGTGACGTCGGCGCTGCTCTGGCTGGCCCTCTGAGGCCTGAACGAGCGGCGGAGATAAGGCGGTGGATGCCAGAGCCGCAGATGCTTCGACCGATCTCTGCGCCGCCCCTTTCACGCCAGGACCGCTGTCGTGGGGAGCCACATTCAGCGAGATTGCGTTCCGTCAAATGATTAGCTCTTCCACGCCAAACGCCAATCGCTCCTGGACCCAGCAGCACCCGAGCCGACGCATCAGTGCTGTGCCTCCACCTCACTTCCGTTGATGCTGGTAGGGCTACAAACGGCCGGTACCTCGCCGTCGAAGACGGTCTTGATCACCTGAGCCACGCTGGCGCCCACCTCTGGGGCGGATCGACTTCGGCCGCCGAGTGGCCTCGGGCAGCACGGTATCGTGGTCCAGAAGATTGATACGCTCCCGTTCGTGCAGCACGAGCGCGTTCATTACCAGGGCCGCCAGTGACTGATCGGCCAATGCCCCGGGTTCCTTCACGGTCTCTGCGGAATTGTTCGCTTGCATCAGGACCAGCTCGGTCAGCTGCTCGGGGGTGAAGGGATCGTCGGTGGTGTCGCTCATGCCCAGCCAGGATAGCTACAGCGCCAGTTCCTCAAATCCGGCAATCTGCACCTGCAGCTGATCCTCCGTTGACCAGCCGCACAATCGCATAGGCTATTATCGCAACACGGTGCCGCCGGGTTCCCGCGGATTACCGAACTGACAGTCGGCTTTGGCGAAGAACTCGCCTTACGGCCCTCAGTGAACCAGTTTAGGGCCCGGCGGGTTAGGCGGCAGATCTTTACCCTGCGGTTCGGTGTCCTTCGACCGGTTCTCCAGCCTCCAGACGCTCGGGGCCTTGCCCGACCAGCGCCGGAACGC
>NZ_JBFUGA010000219.1:0-2681 GCF_056403155.1 Methylobacterium sp. P3_A11 | reverse complement strand
CACTACGACAGCCACGACCAACTGCGGGAACACCTCGCCGCTTTCCTGGATGCCTACAACTTCGCCCGGCGGCTCAAGACCCTACGCGGCCTCACGCCATACGAAGCGACCTGCCGAGCCTGGGCAGACGACCCAGGCCGGTTCAGATACGACCCAACCCATCTCACCTCGGGACTGAACAGTTAGGGCCTCCGCCAAGAGGCTGTCGCGGCGAGCGCGGAGCAGGGTGAGGTTCGTCATGCCGGAGGCGAGCAGCATTTCATCCTCGGCTGTGAGCTGTCCGGTCCTCGTCAACTCTACAACCAGGATGCGCTATCGGTGGAAACGCCGCTCGCAGGCGATGATCTCCTCGTTAATGGCGACGAGCGCCGCGATCCACGGTAGCGGCACGAACCGCGCCCTCCTCTCCTGAGGGCGGCTTACCTAAAAGCGCGGTTGAACTTTGGTAGTGGATACAACCGTCACCGGCCGGTTTCCGCCATTTCGGTCAGCAATGGCAGTCCGTCCCATTTCAGGCGCCTCGGACGGACCTCTGCCCAACCCACACGCACGACACCCTGCTGACCCTGCTTGGCCAGGCCGAGCGCGCATGGCATGGCTTGGCCATGAGCGAGAGTGAAACGAACATCCACCCCTACAAGCTGGAGGTCATTCGTCCGAAGGAAGAGGGCGGGAATTACGGTTGGGCGATCCGCAAGCACGGCAAGCTCGCCCAGCGTTCCGATCGCGGTTATCCGACCGCGGCCAAGGCTGAGGCCGCCGGCATGGCCACGGCCGAAAAGCTGCTGAGCGGCTCGGATCGGTGACACCGGCCCCTACAGCAGATCGGTGCAGGCTAGCCACCACCTCTTCGCGATGACAGCGAACTACGGGCAGGCGTGACAGGCCGGACGGACCAACCGCGCCATCCGGCCGGTTGGAGCGCTGCGTCTATTTCTTCGATCCTGCAGCGGGCTTGGCAGTCACCAAGCCCTTCGTCGACGGTGCCGAGGCATTCGTCTTCACCTTCGGAGCCTTGGGCTTCTTCGCCTCGCGATTGCCGCGCTTGTTGTCCGTAGCCATGGGCACCTCCTTGTGAGGGCGGGTGACCTAGCTTGCACGAGCTGGGCGATCAACAGGCCACCGTCAATTCAGCTAGACCGTAGCGCATCCCGGCGGGATACCCGCCGGCGCGCAAGTGTCGAGGTGCCGCCACAACTTCGCCTTCGGTGCCTCTTCCGCGAGGCGGGGAATAGCCTCGGAGCTGCGTGTCAGGCTGCTCCTTTCGCAAGGTCGTTGATCGCTGACGGCGGCACGAACTCGGAGGCTGCGTCTATTCCGGCCTGCGTCACCCTCCATGTCAGAGGGCTGCTTGGAAGCTGGTGGCGCTCCAGTAGACCTCGCTTTACAAGGGAGCCGAGAGATCGGGTGAAGCCTCCCTCAGACAATTGCATATCAGCAAGCCATTCCCGAACGTTCTTGTCGCTGAGGTGTTCGGGAGAAGACTGAGCATCCGCGCCGCGTCCGATTTCGATCAAAGCAAGTTGCTTAATATCGGCGCGCGTCCAATACGGGCCGGTATCTCGAACGATAATGGCGAGGATAATGCGCTGCTCTGCGCCAAGCCCTCGGGACATGATTTATATACCCATCACTCACAATTCAAACTCAAGCTTAGAACTTATCTTCGTGAGGAGAAGGCGCCTTCAGAGAGCCCTTCGCCTTCAGGTCGGGCGGCGGGAATGGCTCTGGCGCCAGCAAGCCTGCCCCTTCCGCTCCCGGAACCGGATCCCGGCACCGCCGCCGTTCTTGGGGATGAATTCCAGGCCGGCGGTTATGATGAAAGGACCCAGAAGAGCATGGCCGCGATAATTGCGGCTCCGAAGCAGTAGCCCAAGGCATCCTCGACGCCTGCGATCTCCGTGGCCACCCAATTCGCCAACGAGTATCCCGAGTTGAAGCGCACGCCGCTGAGGGTCTGCGCCTGCGATCTCGTCCACAGCAGGATGGCCCCTATTCGCATGGGAGGACCAATTCACTCCGGTCTGGTCCTCTAAACAAGAAACACCCCAGGAGCGGGTGCTCCCAGGGTGTCGCCGACCTCGCGGCCAGTTTGATCGGGCTGGGGATGCGATGGTCAGCCGATCGGCTGCCCTCCGGCGGCAGAGAGCGATGGAGAGGACCAACTACCCCTCGCCCGCCGCCGCGCTCCCGGCACAGACGCCGGGAGCAGCTCGACCGGATCTCAGTAAGAGCCGAACTTGTAGTTCAGGCCGGCGCGGACGACGGCGAACTCGTCGGAGCGGCGGCCGATGTTGTTGTACGCCACCGGGAAGTTGTTGGCGGCGTTGACGACGAGCGCACCCTGGCTGCGGGTGTTGCGGTCGAGGTTGACGTACAGGCCTTCGACCTTGAGCGTCACCGCCGAGGAGCGGAAGAAGTTCAGGAACGACTCGGTGGGCAGGGCGTACTCGATGCCGCCGCCGACGGCCCAGCCGGTGCGGAAGCTTTCGTTGCCGGCGTAGCCGCCGAACGAGCGGTCGGCGCTGCCCGAGCCGTAGGCGAAGCCGCCGGTGCCGTACACGAGGGTGCGGTCGAAGGCGTAGCCGAGGCGGCCGCGCACGGTGCCGAAGAAGTCGAGGCTGGAGAGGCCGCGCGGATCGGTGACGTAGTAGCCGGGGGCCAGGGCGCCATTGATGAAG
>NZ_JBFUGA010000218.1:0-2796 GCF_056403155.1 Methylobacterium sp. P3_A11 | reverse complement strand
GCACCAAGGCTTGCGTGATCGCCGACGGGCAGGGCCGCGCCATCGCCTTCCGGCTGGCATCGGGACAGGCGCACGAACTGCCCCATGCGGTTCCATTGCTCGACCAACTGCCAGGCGTGCCCAAGTGGGTCGTCGGAGACCGCGGCTACACCAGTCACGCCTTCCGCGAGCACATCTGGAACATGGGTGCGCGCCCCGCGATCCCGCCTCAGCACCACGAGACCCCCGTCGCCTGCCCGGACTGGATCTACAACAATCGCAATCAGGTCGAGCGCCTCTGGGCGAGGCTCAAGGAATGGCGTGCCATCGCAACCCGCTACGAGAAAACCGCCACAAGCTTCATGGGTGTCCTGTCCCTCGCCGCAGCCCTCGACTGGCTCAAGCGATGACACGCCCTAGAGCTGCAGCGCGTCCTGCAGGCTGTTGGCCCGCACCAGCTGCTGCGCGAGATCGAAGGTGCTGACGAGGTTCTGCTCGAAGAACTCGAGACCGCGCACGTAGGCCACGCTGATCGGCAGCTCTGCAGTCTTCGTCTGCGCCTGCGCACTCTCCGTGGCCTTGCGCGCGTTCTGTACGAAGCCAACGAGCGCGGCGCGCCTGATCAACGCTCTTTTCGGCAATGTCGCACATCCCGGCCGTGATCTCGAAACTCGGCTGGATGGTGTTCATGATGCGCCGCAGACCTCAACGTTGACGCCGAATCTGTTGCACAGCGGTTCGGACTGATGCTGCATTGCAAAACGTGCGTCAAGCCGGACGACAAGAATATTCGACACCGACGAGCCGGTTCGGCTGCCATCTTATGAGGTTTTGGACGCCGGCCCCACCATTAGCTCTCGAATCGCCGTTTATGACGACGGCGCAATTATATGACGCGCGCCCTAATCGCATCGACAGCGCCGATTAACATTTGATGATGATTTTTCCTGCTCAACGTTGATACGGTCTGCCTCGTCAATTGTACTTCAATATGAATATGAAGTGAGAGTTGAAGCTGGGCGCGATTCCGAATTCGTGGAGGGTGAGCCTCAAATGTTTATCGACGAATATGAGCTCTCGCCGCCTGGCTGCGGCTGGAATTACGAGCCCGCGTGCGCTCAGTTGTTCCAGAAGATCTCGGCTCCTTTATATACCACTGACGCCGAAGGTTGGCTGACCTACTACAACGATGCGGCCGCGGAGCTGTGGGGCCGTCGCCCTGCTATAGGCGAGGAGCGTTGGTGCGGTTCCTGGCACATCTACGAGATCAACGGAACGCGATTGCCGCGTGAGCGCTGGCCGCTGGCTCTTTCCCTCCAGCAGGGTAGCGCGGTGCGGGGCCTGCAAGTTGTTCTCGAACGGCCCGATGGCACGCGTGTCCCAATCATGCCGCATCCGACGCCGCTGCGGGACAGATCCGGGAAAATCGTAGCCGGCTCGAATATCCTCGTGAAGGTGACGCCTCTGTCAGCTCTGCGCGCTCCATTCGCATGCCCACAGGCTGCTGCCCCGCTCGAGCCGAGCAAATTTGAGCGAACGGTTATGATTCCCGGCTGTCGAGTTCAACCCGGCTCTGTCAGTAATGCAGCTTGAGGCGCAGATGACAGACGAAAATCGCAAGGCTGCGGCGCAAGAATTTCTGGAAATACTTACTTATCGCGCTCAGCGCAGCGGACTTAGTCCCGCGCAAATGCTGCGCGAACAGCGTCAGCATTTGCTTCCACTGGCTGAGTTGATCTCAGACGTGCACCTAAAATCGGTTGTGGCCGAGCTAGACCACCAAGCTGCGAAGCTTGAGCTCGAAGCGTAGTTTCCGACCGACGCGAGATTCGTTCCGCTGGCGGAGGTTGGCATTATTCCGCTCGGGCGCGGCTCCTTCGTGGGTGTGGCGGGCCATGGGAAAGATAAAAATGACAGCTAAATCACCAGGTATGACGGCCTCCATTGCGTAAGAAGATACTACCGGTCATGGTAGGCCTCATTCGGGCCTGATGGACCTACGCGCCTAAGTCATACGACGATGTTCCTCGGGTATTTTGCGCTCCGTGCACTTTCGACGCCGGCATCCCGCCTGCTGATCCTAGCGCGAAGGGCCATCTAGATCAGCAGTGAGACTCGTTCACGGCTAGCGGATCGAACTGACGTCTCGGGCCTACTCGTAGCAGCTTGAAGACCTGATAGAGGGACATCGCCGCATGTCGTTAGCCAAGCGCGGCCACATCCGCTCGACCCAACGTTGGTCTGTGCCGAAGCGAGGGCTGCCATCCCGTCGCGGGCGTGAACGCTGGGTCGTGCGCTGGATTGGCGCCGCCAGTCGCCGGCATCCGGAGAAGGTCGCGTTGGCCGCGATTGAGGCTCCCAGTGCCCGAGTTATCCAATTGAGCTGGGCCGACACCTTCGGCCGGCCGACGCGATCCGAGCTCACCGGGATACTCCAACCAGCCGGGGCGATTGTGCGGTTGCGGCCACTTCAAGATCGGTAGAACGGCGGCAACAGCCAGCCCGCGCCTGTGTTCTGATCAGGCGCGCAACAATCCGGGAGACGATTGTCTCGGGCTGCGCTAGCCGATCGAACACCCGCAACCAGCTCGAACGATCCTTAGGTGTTCAGTCCCGAGGTGAGATGGGTTGGGTCGTATCTGAACCGGCCTGGGTCGTCTGCCCAGGCTCGGCAGGTCGCTTCGTATGGCGTGAGGCCGCGTAGGGTCTTGAGCCGCCGGGCGAAGTTGTAGGCATCCAGGAAAGCGGCGAGGTGTTCCCGCAGTTGGTCGTGGCTGTCGTAGTGGTAGCGCTTGACGGTCGCGTCCTTGAGGGGGG
>NZ_JBFUGA010000217.1:0-2847 GCF_056403155.1 Methylobacterium sp. P3_A11 | reverse complement strand
GGGCCGGCGGCTGCCGGCTTCGCGGCGGGCGGTGTGGGCGCCGCGGGCGCGAGCGCGCCGGTTGCGGCTGGCTCGGAGGCCGGTGTGTCCAGGTTGTAGATGTCGTCGCGGAAATGCGCCTTCCCGTCCGGGGTGGCGTAGCCCGTGAGGTACACGAACGCCACCGGGACCGGTTTGACGAGCTTGATGTCGCGACGCTCGCCGTCGGCGATGCCAGTCTCGATCTCAATCGGACCCCAGCTCGTGCCGGGGCCGTTCGGCCCGTCCGTGCCCTGGAGCAGCCAGCCGACGAGGTCCTTCACCTGCCCAACGCGGACGCAGCCGTGACTGTGGAAGCGGACGTTGGCAGCGAACAGCGATTTCGCCGGCGTATCATGCATGTAGACGGCAAAGCGGTTCGGCATGTCGATCCGCACTTGGCCGAGCGAGTTGTCGAAGCCCGAATCCTGGCGCAGCGTGTAGTTCACTGCCTTCTCGCCGGCCCAGTCGATCCGGGTGGGATCGACCTCCCCGGTCGGCCCGAGGATTCGGATGTGGTTCCGGGCGAGATAGCCCGGATTCTTGCGCATCTGCGGGATGATCTCGTTCTTCACCACCGAGGCCGGGACGGTCCAGGTCGGGTTGAAGTT
This sequence comes from Methylobacterium sp. P3_A11, assembly GCF_056403155.1. NCBI lineage: Bacteria > Pseudomonadati > Pseudomonadota > Alphaproteobacteria > Hyphomicrobiales > Methylobacteriaceae > Methylobacterium > Methylobacterium sp. P3_A11. The sequence continues at coordinate 2,218 of NZ_JBFUGA010000217.1, read as the reverse complement.
GATGTCGGTGATCCGGGTCTCTACCGCCGGGGTCGCCTTGTCGGGGGAGCCGACAACCGCCACGTAGCGGCGCGCCACCACGCCGTTCTCCACCGCCTCGACGGCGGCAGACGGAACGTTGACCACCACGTAGCGCTCGCCGAACGGGAATTTCGAGCCCATCAGCCGGGCCGCGGACGCGGCGAGCTGTCTCTGGCGCACCGTGGCGGGCACGTTGAGGGCGTTGATCGTGAGCCGGCCAAGGATGCCGCTGTCGGGCAGGCCGTGGCGTCCCTGGAAGGCCGCGATCGCCGCCACCAGGGACGGGTCGAGGCGGTCGCTCGGCGGCGCGTCCGCCGGCAGGTCGCCCGTGAGCGTCAGGTGGTGGCGCAGGGCCGGGATCGCCGGGCTGCGCTCACCCGGTTTCAGGCGCGCGAGATCCTCGGGCAGGCGCTCCCAGCCGCCGGCCTCCGCGAAGGCCGCGTACCGCTCGGCCGCTCGCAGCGTATCGAGGAACGTCCGCGGGGTCAGCGCCGGGTTCGGATCGCTCGAGACCTTGGCGTAGACCAGAGGCGCCGGCTCGCGGGACTTCCGCGCGGCTTCCTGAGGCTTGGCCTCCTGAGACTTGGCCTGCTGGGACTTGGTGTCCTGTGCCTTGGCATCCTGCGATTTGGCCGGCTCCGGAGGAGCTTCGGCCGCCTTGGCCTCCGCGGGCTTGGTCTCCACGGGTTTGGCGTCCGCTGCCCTGCCGGTCGCGCCCTTCCCCTCCGGCGTCCGGGGCTCTTGGCCCTTCGCAGTCTCCGTCGTGCCGGCGGGCGGTACGGTGACCGGGACGGCCAGCGGTGGCACAGGGGCCGGACCGGAGCCAGCCGGTGCAGAGCCGGCCGCCTGCGCGAGCACCGTGACCGGCGCGCCGAGGAGCGCCAGCAGGGACAGGCCCGCCCTCAGCACAGCGTGCGGGCGGCCGTGACGGCGGGGCTGGACCGGGACCATACGCAACACTCCCGACGGCGCCCGAGGCGGGGCGGTCGGGCGGGATCATGGATGTCCGTGGTTACCAATCTCCTCCGCTTCCACCGGGGCTGTGCGGCACGGATTCACCATCCGGAGACTGGTTCGGCCGCTCAGCGGGCGGTGCGGATATCGGTCCGCATGCAAAGCTCGCTTATGGTGTGCCGCCACAGCGCGACGGGAGATCGACCTCCGCCATGCCGGATTCCGGGTTCCAGGTCCCGAAGACGATGCCCTACCTGCCGCAGCTCGACGGCGTGCGCGCACTCGCCATCCTGATCGTGTTCGCGGCGCATTGCGGCTACAGCCACGTGATCCCCGGGGGCTTCGGGGTCACGGTCTTCTTCTTCCTCAGCGGCTACCTGATCACCACGCTGCTGCGGATCGAGCAGGCGCGGACGGGTGCGGTCTCGCTCTCCGCCTTCTACCTGCGGCGCAGCCTGCGCATCCTCCCGCCGCTGTACCTGACCCTGCTGGCGTCGGGCGCCCTCTACGCGGCCGGGTGGCTCGACTGGATGCGCGTTGAGCCGGCGGCGATCCTCGGACAGGCGACGTTCCTGACCAACTATCCCGGCCTGTTCGGCACCGAGGCGGTGCTCCCGGTGCCCCTGTGGAGCCTCGCCATCGAGGAGCACTTCTACCTGGTGTTTCCGCTGGCCTACGTGCTGTGGCTCGGGCGTCTGCGGCCGCGCCGGGCGGCGCTCGCCTGCCTGGGGCTCTGCGCGGCGGTCCTGGCGATCCGATGCCTGAATGTCTGGCGGCTGCCGGATTCCAGCCTGAACTACAGCTGGACCCATACGCGGATCGACGCGATCCTGTTCGGCTGCTGCCTCGGCCTGTGGAGCAACCCGGTGATCCCGGCCGACCGGGCGTGGCGCCCCAAGGTCTGGCACGTCGCCGCCAGCCTCGCCGTGATCCCCGGGACCCTGGCGGTCCGCGACCCGGCCTTCCGCGAGAGCCTGCGCTACACGCTGCAGAGCGCCGCCCTGTTCGCGCCCTTCGCCTACCTGCTCCACGGCGAAGGCTGGATCGTGCGGGCGCTCGCCAGCCGGCCGATGCGCCAGCTCGGGCTCTGGTCGTACAGCTTCTACCTCACGCACATGACCGTGGTGGCGCTGGTGCTGCACCTGAGTCCCGGGTTGCACGGCATCGGGCTGATGCTGGCGGCGTTCCCGGTGACGCTGCTCGGGTGCTGGGCGATGTACGGGTTCGTCGAGCGCCCCTGCGC
>NZ_JBFUGA010000216.1:0-2953 GCF_056403155.1 Methylobacterium sp. P3_A11 | reverse complement strand
AGGCCACGTTCAAGGAACAGCTCCTCGATGTCGCGGTAGCTCAGCGGGTAGCGCAGGTACCAGGAGACCGCCTGCACGATCAGGACCGCCTCGAAGTGCCGGCCGCGGAAGTCGGTCCGTGCACGCTGCTTGAGCTTGGCGGCAATGGCAGACAGGATCATGGGCCGGCTCCAAAGCGGAGGCGGCAAGCTGAGCGGGTATGGCTAACGACCCGCGAACCTCAGCACATTCGCGATTGCGACAGCCCCGGTAGAAGCGCGGTCGGAACGTGCGCGAGGCCGGGCGAGCCTTGTTAGTATGGCCGCCCGGCCGGTGCGCGCTACCTCCGCGCCATGGCAAAAGAGATCCCCAGCGTCGGCGACCTACGCCGGAAGTCCGAGGTGACGGATGAAGAGATCGAGGCGGCTACGGCTGCCTAGCTAAAGGACGAGAAGGCCGACCCGTTCGTCTTCAAGTCGGGCCACCGGGTCGATGTGGCCAAGGCGATCGAGATGCACCCGCAGGCCAAGAAGCTGCTGGCCGACGAGGCCACCACGCCCGGCCTGCGCCGCACGATGGTGATGACTGCCGTCATCATGGGCTTCCCGGTCGAGGGATGAGCGACGATCCCGAGGCCCCACACGAGCGTGCAGCGACCCAGCACATGATGAGACGCCTCGACGGGTTCGCCCGCGGCCTCGGCCTTGACGAGGCGATCACGCGGCAGATCGTCGAGAAGGTCGTCGCCGACATGCCGGTGCACACGGACGACGAGCGCTTGGCCGAGGCGCGGGCACGAATGATCGTGGCCTCGGCGTAGTGAGGCGGCGATCCGCAGGCCAGCACTGGTGTGAACCCAAGGCGCTGGCGACACTCGCGTCAGCATGGCAGATCGGCGCAATGCTAAGCCCCGACCCGCAGACCTGTGAAGTGAAAATCGAGGGTGCATGGCGTGCCGTCAGCTTGGACGAGGCTGCTTCTCACCACACCATGGCGGTCAAGCGTTGCCCGGCCTGTCACGGCCGCGTGGCGATCAACGGGTCGTACAGTGGACCGAACGTTCGCCGTAGCCTCTACCACCGCAAGGCGCACAGCGGTTGCCCGCTCAAGCCCGACGCGTATACCGGGCGGCCGTCGCTGCATCCGCAGGCGCTGGCATAGCCCTGCATCTGCCCGACCGCCCGACCCGACGATAAAAGCCCGCCCTGGTGTTCCAGGTGCGGGCTTGTCGCGACTGCGCCAACAAGGCCGCACCGCGAGACCGTACATCCGGGTCTCGGTGCTGCTCTTCCGACGCTCAGCCCCCAGCCGGTCGCTGACAGCTACCTCTGCCGTTATGGTTAACAGATCGTTGCCGCTGATCGGTGACAACGCCGCGCTGTGAGCCCCGTCACCCGATCTAACCACGGGCTGACGGGGCTCGATACCGTTCCTCACGGCCGGGGCCTGTACGCAACGCGGCCCAAAGCGCAGAATGTGGGAGGGCGGTTACCCGAGCCTGACCGGCCGCTACGACCGCGCCGCCATCATGGCCCCCGCCTGCAAGGCCGCCACCGGCATTCAGGAGCGCTGCGGTGTCTCCCGCGGCGAGGCGATGTCCTCCGCTCTCAAGGCCACTTGGCAGGTCGCCAAGGCCGCCCACCGCGCCGCTGCGCACTGAGGCCCCGCACCCATGGCCCGCAAGCAGCCCGATCCGATCTTCGCTGCCATCGCCACCCACCGCGAGGCACACGAGGAGTGGCGCGCCGAGGTGCATTACCGCTGGACCAAGCGTCGGACCCGTCTCTACTCGATCCCGGTTTCGCCGCTGCGCTGGAGCGGGCGAGGCAACGTCATCGYCGCTGCCGGTACGGCGCTCATCAACCTGCTGGAGCGGGCATAGGAGCGCCTGTTCTGGCGCTCCAGACGTGGGYGCTCAGTCRTTCGGRACGCAGCCRCCCCAGTAATTGCTGTAGTGAGCGCCATAGCCGCAGGTGCTACCCACGTAGATGAGGCGACGRGGTCCCCAACCGAAGCCRCCGTAGCCTCCGCCGAAATGACGGCCKCCGAACCCGCCGCCTCCACCGAGGTGCCTCCCGCCGAAGCCGCCCGGGTGCCCACCGCCGAAGCCACCTCCGCCGAAGTGACCGCCTCCACCACCGAAGTGGCCGCCGAAGGCGAACGCGTCGGTTGCCGCCAACATGCCGACCGGAGCCGCGATGGCGGCAGCAGCGAGCAGGGTCTTGAGTGTCTTACCGATCATCACGCTCTCCAATGTATCGCCGAGCGGCTCGTCCGCTTGCGTGATTGAAGGCATAGGGATCTACCCAGATACTTCCGTGATCGGCCTCACACATGCGAATAGAACATGAAGCTTGGTAGTAATCTGGTACTGCTTTGTTTGAGAGCCACCACGAAAGCTAAGCCGCATGGCTGCACGGGACCGATCAGGATTGTGATGACGAGACGCCCGAGGCTGCTCTGCTGGAGGTGGCGGTGAAGCCGGCGCCCGAGGCGGTCGTGCTGCCCTGGCGGGGGCGCGGCAACGTCCTAGCGGCGGCCGGCTCGTTCCTCGTCGACCTGCTGGAGCGCGCTTGATGCCGACGGCCCTCCCGGCTCGGCCCGCGCCCCGGTCCTACCGCCAGGGCCGTCCTTTGACGCGCTGGCAGGCCGTCCGGTTCTACTGGCTGTTCGCCCGCGTCGTGATCCTCGATGCACGCCTGCACGCCGCACGGAGGCGCGTAGACGGGGCTGTCRCAATCGCGAATGTGCTGAGGTTCGCGGGTCGTTAGCCATACCCGCTCAGCTTGCCGCCTCCGCTTTGGAGCCGGCCCATGATCCTGTCTGCCATTGCCGCCAAGCTCAAGCAGCGTGCACGGACCGACTTCCGCGGCCGGCACTTCGAGGCGGTCCTGATCGTGCAGGCGGTCTCCTGGTACCTGCGCTACCCGCTGAGCTACCGCGACATCGAGGAGCTGTTCCTTGAACGTGGCCT
>NZ_JBFUGA010000215.1:0-3029 GCF_056403155.1 Methylobacterium sp. P3_A11 | reverse complement strand
GTCTTCGGTCCCATCGCCGCGTCATGCACGAAGGCTCGCTTACGCCACTTCGCGACTGTCTTGGGGTTCAGTCCATGCTGGGCGGCAAGATCTTTGAGCGGAGCTTTCGATCGCTGTAGCGTTGCTCTGACCGCGTGCGTGGTCGTGGCGCAGCCGTGAAGAACCTGTCCCATAACGCCTCCCGGTGTGCGGCGGTTACAGCTAAATTGATGCCACCACACCGCGGGACTGCACACCTAGCCACCGCCGTAACGGCCGACACCACCTCGGTAGGCGTGACGGCCATGGTAACCACCGCGGAAGCCCGCGACCCCACCGCCATGAAAGCCGCCGGCCCGGAAGCCACCGCCGCGAAAGCCGCGCGCCTCAGCAGCGGCGCTGGTGAGGATCAGCGCGGCGGCGGAGGCAGTGATGGTGAAGCGCTTCATGGGATAGCCTCCTCCATGTTTACGGAACGTCCAGCACAGCTTGGTCGCAGGCCAGAGCAGAAAATATTCGTCAGCCGTTCAACCAGTTCGATTCGAATTGTAGTCTCGGTTCGCCCCATGGACTTGATCGAAAGGGACAGTTGCGGGTGTTCCAGTACAGAGTCGCTCATTGTCGCTCACTGCGTCAAATTGAATAGTGATCTAAACTCCACGTCGCTCGAAACCGAATCCCGGAATGTTAGCGCAACAAAACAAATATAATCTTAAAATCAATGCCCATGGCTTAATATAATACAATAATATTTTGGAATCATATCGACTAATTTAATGTATTGCCAATCTGATGGACTGAAGTGACGTCCTGCTGCGCGATCGCGCGGGACAAGCGGCTCTGAATTGCAATGCGTCGCCGCATCGGTGGTTCTTGCAATCGGGCGACCTTTCCAGGTCAGGCAGGAGGGCAGGATGATGCGCACGCCCACTGGTTCGACGGTCGGCCGCAGCGCCGCGTCGGCGGCCACCTGGCGACACCTTGGACGCCGCCTGCACGGAGAGGCGAAACGCATCGCCGCGATCTTCGCCTATCTCTGAATCGTGTTCGGGGTTTTGGTGCTCCACGAGGCGGTGGTGCTATCGCGGCACGGCCTGAGCTCCCACTTCTACGGCCTCGCCTTCGTCAATGCCTGGATCCTGGCCAAGGTGATGCTTGTGGCGGAGGGGCTCGACGCCCGTCCGCACTTCCAGGGCCGGCCGTTGGCCCTGCCCATCGCGCTACGGTCTGCCGGTTTTGCCGTGCTTCTGGTCTGCGCCTACGCCGTGGAAGAGACCTTGATCAACCTCTGGAAAGGGCACAGGCTGGTCGAAGCCCTGCCAGCGGTCGGCGGCGGCGTGCGCGGCCTCGCGGTCATGACGGTGATCATGGCCATCGCGCTCGTACCCTACTTTGCGTGGCGTGAGCTTGGCCGCGTGCTCGGCCGCGAAAAGCTGAAGGCGCTGATGCTCTCGAGCCACGAGGTATCACCCGGGACCTGATCGTTCCGAGTGGGACGGCCAACTGTCCCGTCCGATCAAGCCGGGCAGACGCAATCTGCAAGAATGAGGGGAGATTTTTCGGACGAGGGACGGTCATGTTCCGCTGGTCTCGTTGTCTCTTCATCCTCGCTCTGCTGACCGCAGGATCGCATTCCGCCGACGCGGAGACGGCTCCCGCCGCAGCCCTCCCGGTCGGCACCGTCGCCGCGCAGAAGAAGGCCATCGACACGGCGCTCGACTTTGTCGGCCGGGTGGAGGCCGTGAGCCGCGTCGAGGTGCGGGCGCGAGTCACAGGGTACCTCGACGCGGTCCTGTTCAAGGAGGGCGAACTCGTGCGAGACGGCGCTCCCCTCTACCGGATCGAGCCGGACCTCTTCGAAGCCGCCGTGCGTCAAGCGGAGGGGGCGCTGGAGCGTACTCGCGCGGCCGAGACGCTCGCGGCGATCCAACTCCAGCGCGCGCAGGATCTCCTCGACCGCAACTCCGGCACCGTGGTCGCGCGGGACCAGGCGCGCGCGGCCCTCGAACAGTCGCAAGGCGCGGTGATGGGCGACGAGGCGAGCCTGAAAACGGCGCAGATCAACCTCGCCTACACGAAGATCCTGTCCCCGATCGCCGGTCGTATCGGGCGGACCAGCGTCACGAAGGGCAACGTGGTCGGACCGGACAGCGGGGTGCTCACCTCCATCGTGAGCCAGGATCCGATGTACGTCTCCTTCCCGGTCAGCCAGCGCGAGTTTCTCCGGGTGCAGCAGGGCGGTGCTCCACTGGACCGGAGCAAGATCGCCGTACAGATCCTGTTTTCCGATGGCTCGGCATACGACCAGATCGGCCGGGTCAACTTCGTGAACATCAGCGTCGACCGCGCCACCGACACGGTGCTGGTGCGCGCCAGTATGCCGAACCCCGCCGGCACCCTGCGGGACGGCCAGCTCGTCAAGGTCGCGCTGCAGACCGGGGCGCCGGTGGAGAAGGTGGTGGTGCCCCAGGCTGCCCTCATCGCCGACCAGGGCGGCGTCTACGTCTTCGTCGTCGAGGACGGGCGGGCCGTGATCCGGCGGGTCAAGCTGGGCTCCGGCGGCACCGGACCGGATGCCATCGTCGACGAGGGCCTGTCCGGCGGCGAACTGGTCATCGTCGAGGGCCTGCAGCGGGTGCGGCCCGGGATCGCCGTGCGGGCGAACCCGATCGCCCAGTCGGCAAGCGGGATCTGAGGCCATGCTGTCCGCGATCTTCGTCGACCGCCCGCGCCTAGCAATCGTCATCGCGATCGTCACGTCGATCGCCGGTGCCCTGGCGCTGTTCACCATTCCGGTGGCGCAATACCCCGACATCGTGCCGCCTCAGGTCTCGGTGACGACGATGTATCCCGGCGCCTCGGCCGAGGTGGTGGAATCCACGGTCGCACAGCCCATCGAGTCGCAGGTCGTGGGCGTCGACAAGCTGCTCTACATGAAGAGCGTCAGCGGCAACGACGGCAGCTACACGCTCACCGGATCCTTCGAACTCGGCACCGATCCGGACATCAACGCCGTCAACGTCAACAACCGGGTCCAGATCGCCCCGCCC
>NZ_JBFUGA010000214.1:0-3046 GCF_056403155.1 Methylobacterium sp. P3_A11 | reverse complement strand
GCGCGCCCCCATCCATCTTCGGCGACGTGCGCTCCCCCAAGGATCGCTCCTCCATGAGTGCCAGGAACGTGAAGGCGGCGAGCAGCCCGAGGCAGGCCGCCAGGAACACGTACCGGAAGGTCAGGGCGAGGCGGGCCGGATCGGCGCCGCGGATCAGGCTCTCCACGTCGTGGCCCGCATCGCCCGCGGCGCCGCCGAGCACGATGGTGCCGAACGCCGCCACGATCAGGGCGCCCCCCAGGGACCGGAAGAAGTTCATCGACGCGGTGGCGATCCCGAGCTGGTGGCGCGCCACCGCGTTCTGGATCGCGATGGTGGAGAGGGGCAGGATCGTCCCGATTCCCATGGACAGCAGCGCGAACAGCACCTCCATGAGCCAGAACGGCAGCGCCCGTCCCGCCCAGGCGATGACGGCGCAGCAGATGAGGCTGACGCACATCATGGCGAGCGGCACGCGCTTGTAGTGCTGGAAGTACAGCATCGACCGGCCCGACAGGGTGGCGCCCGTGACGGTGCCGACCATCAGCGGCACCAGGGCCAGGCCGGATTCGCTGGCCGAGAGCCCGATCACGCCTTCCAGGAAGATCGGCACGTAGATGGTGAGCCCGATGAAGGTGCCCATGGCGAAGCAGGCGGCCAGCGTCGCGCTGTAGACCACTTGGTTCTTCAGCACCTCCGTGGGGATCAGCGGCTCGGCCGCCGTGGCGAGCCGCACCGCGAAGCCGATCCCGAGCACCGCCGCCGCGGCGAGGAGGCCGAGGACCGGCGCGGATCCCCAGGGGTAGCGCACGCCGCCCCAGCTCAGGGCCAGCAGCAGGGTGATCGAGGCCGCCACCATCAGCACCGCCCCGGGCCAGTCCAGCCGGTGCTGGCGGTCGTGGCGCGGCAGGCGCTTCAGGTTGGCGTTGGTGAGTGCGAAGGCCAGGACGCCGATCGGCAGGTTGATCCAGAAGATCAGCGACCAGTGCAGGTGCTGGGCGAAGAAGCCGCCGAGCAGCGGTCCCGCCACCGAGGCGGTCACGAACACGCCCGCGATCACCACCTGGTAGCGCGCCCGCTCCTTGGGCGACATGATGTCGGCGAGGATCGTCTGCGCGAGGGCGATAAGCCCGCCGCCGCCGACGCCCTGCAGGCCCCGGGCGAGCGCCAGCGCCACCATCGTGGGGGCGAGCGCGCAGGCGAGCGACCCGAGCACGAAGGTCACGATGGCGATCAGCAGCATGATCCGCCGGCCGTGGATGTCGCTGAGCTTGCCGTAGAGCGGGGTCACCGCCGTGGAGGCCAGCAGGTAGGCGGTGACGATCCAGGGCAGGTTGGCGGCGTCGCCGAGGTCGAGGCCGATGGTCGGCATGGCAGTGGCCACGATGGTCTGGTCGAGGGCCGCCAGCAGCATCGCGGTCATCAGGCCGAAGACGATCGCCCGGATCTCGCTGGCGCTGAGGCGGTTCTGCTGGGCCGGAGCGCCCGGCTGCGCCTGGGTCTCGATCCCGACTGGGAGGACGGCGACGGGGCTGGCCACGTGCGGGGACCTCCGTGGTTCGGACGCCGCCGCGATCCGCGCCGGGGCGCGGACTCGGGCGGCGTGAAGGGGGGCGATACCGGCGACCGCGCGCAGGGCGCCGATGGCGGCAGGTTCGGAGACGGGGGAGAACCGATGGTCCTGGGGGTTCGGTTCCAGCCCGGGCAGCGCGCGATGCGCAGGCGCCCCCTGCGCCCGGGAGAGGGGCGGCGCGGGATCGCGGCCCGGAACGCCCCCGCGGGTCAGCCTCCGTCGTGCAGATGGTCGAGAGCGGGACCGGCCGGAAGGCCGGATCCGGGGCGCGCGCCCTACCGGCGGCGCGTCTCGTCCTGCGGCAGGTGACGGCCGTAGGCCTCCTGCTTCTCCGCGCGCTCCTGAATCAGGTCGGCATAGGCCTGCCGCATCTCCGGGGAGACGCTGATGCTCTTGCCCTTGACGGGTTTGCGCTTGGGCGCCTTCTTGAAGGTGTTGTTCGTCTCGCTCATGCCGGGCTCCGCGTCGAACCATGACGGCATCGCGTGGCCGGACCTGCGATCCGGTGACCCGGCCGCCGCCCCGGGCCGGATCTTCGCCCTGTAGCGCATCGCCGCTCCGGACGCACGGTGCCGGTTGACCGGATTGAACTGGCCTGTCGCCGCGGCCTCTGCCAGGATCGGGGCGTCGGGGGTCGGAGGGCGGCGATGGATTCGGGTGACGCGTCGCGGTGCCGGCCTCCGGTCGCACCGGTCGGCCGTTCCCGGCGACCGGCTTTGCTGGCGATCCTGCTCGCCTTCGGCACAGGCCCCGGCCGCGCCCAGGAGCCGGACCCTGCCCAGGAGCGGCCGGTCCCGTCCCGGGCGGCACCGAGGCCGGCACCGGCCGATCCTGCCTTCGACGCCGCCAAGGGGGCCTTCGAGTCCCTGCCGGAGGCCGACCGCAAGGCGGTCCAGGACGCCCTGGTCTGGACCGGCGATTTCAACGCCGTGGTGTCGGGGGCGTTCGGGCGGCGGACCTTCGAGGCGCTCAAGGCCTACCGCGACCGCTCGGGCGGAGCCGATCCCCTCGATGCGCGCGGCCGGGCGGCTCTGCTGGCCGCCGGTGCGGCGGCCCGGACGGCGGCGCGCTTCCGGAGTGCCGTCGACCCTGGAACCGGCGCCGTGATGGGGGTGCCCGAGCGGCTGCTGACGAAGCGCACCGCCCTGCCCGCCGGTACCCGCTGGCAGAGCCCGGACGGGCGTGTGACCCTGGAATCCCGCGCCTTCCCGCCGGGCACCGAGACCCTGGACGCCCTGTTCGAGAAGGCCACCGCGCCGCTCCCCGGCCGCAAGGTCACCTACAAGCTCAGGCGGCCGGACACTCTGGTGGTCACCGCGGAGACCGGGCCGGGCCTGTCTTACATCCGCTACGCGTCCGGCCCGCAGGGCGTGCGCGGGTTCCTGCTCGGCTACGACCGCGCCCTGGCGCCGGAGGTCGACCGGCTCGTGATCGCCGTGGCGAACGCCTTCACGCCGTTCCCGGACCCCGCCGCGGCGCAGGCCGCGCCAGGGC
>NZ_JBFUGA010000213.1:0-3076 GCF_056403155.1 Methylobacterium sp. P3_A11 | reverse complement strand
GTGCGCCGCTCCACTATGTGACCAAGCACCTGCAGCAAGGCATCGAGAGTGACCACTTCCGGGTCAAGCGAGCGATGCCGCGGGTGGGCGGCTTCCGGTCCTTCCACACGGCGCGGCGCACGATCTGCGGCTTCGAGGCGATGCTGTGGCTGCGCAAGGGCTTCGGCTTTGCCGGCGCGTGGACCGTGTGCGAGCAGAACCGGCTGCTCGGGGTCTGCTTCGGACTTCAGGCGGTTAACAAAACCTGAAACCGAGGCCAATTTAGCCTGAGCTGCGACCTACCTCGCGGTTTGCGACAGGCCCCGAAAACCACCGAATGGCTGAGATGGGCGCAAAGCTGCTGGTCCGCTCTACGGCGCCGAATCTGCGTCATAGAGCCGGCGTTGACAACAGCTGTCGCACTGAGGCTCCGAGCCCCGAAGCAAAATAAAATGCGCAATCGATATAACCGGAGGACCAATAAGCTCATTTCTCGAGCAAAGAAAGACAGTGTTATGCTAAAAAGTATGGTCGAAGTGACGCGTTATCACTGATCATTCGGCACCTATGAGCCAATAAGTGCTGCTAAATACGCTGTGAAACCCTTCCTATTCTGTCGAGAGATTGTGTCTTGTGAGTCTTACGCGCTGTGATCAGTGCAAGAGTGTCCAGCGCGTTTCCTGTTGCCGCAAATTCTGCGGTGTTGTCGAAGATACACCACGCCCGACGTCCGAGGGCACTTTGCTGGTGCAAGCGCTCGGCCATCCGGGTGAGTACAGGCGGCTCATAAACCGAATGGTACATGCGTGGGGAGCCATGAAGCCGGTAGTAGGCAAGATCCAGCCAACCACCCGGCTTGCCTGCACCCGGGATTGGCGCGGGATCAGCAGCGACTCGGGCGATCGCGAGTTCGCTGAGGAGTTTATCGGCGTCCTCAACAAACCAGGTGGCGTGGCGCGGTTCGCAAACGATGTCCCCCGGGAAGATCTGCCTGAAGGTTGCCAGAAATGGTTCGGCCGACGCCCTGTTGAAAACCAAACTCGGCGGAAGCTGGAGAAGCAGCGGCCCGAGCTTCGGCCCAAGGCTCGCCACCTCGCCTAGGAAGCGAACCAAGAGCTCGTCCACGCCGGTGAGGCGTCGCTCATGCGTGATCGCGCGGGGCACCTTTACGGCGAAGTGGAACCCGTCTGGCACCGCGGCGGCCCACTTCTCGTAGGTCGAGACGCGATGTGGCCGATAGAAGGACGTGTTGATCTCAACCGCAGAAAAGCGCTGCGCGTACCTCTCTAAATGGCTGCCGGTTTCCGGGAATTGTGAGGCGTTGGCTTTCGGCAGGCTCCAGCCCGCGGTTCCGATCGCGATGGGGTCTGGTGCATGCATCAGCTGTTACAGTGGGCAATAAGCCATACCGGCCAGATCGGCGGAAGGCAGTCGGGTACATGTGCGCATGCGAGCGCTTGAAGAAGTCTTTGGTCGTCTCTCGACGTCAGCATTCCGGCAGCGGCTTCGGCTCGCGTCCGCCGATCAGGCCCATCTTCGAGAGACAGGCCTGCCGATGGTTCTAGAGCATGCACGGAACTTCGTGGAACGGCGCCTTGCGCCCGCCGAGCCGAGGAACGACGGTAAGCAGACGCCCTTTCGCGGCCATCGTGCCTTTATGGTACAGCATGCGACGGCCACCTGCTGCCGCGGCTGTTTGGCCAAGTGGTACACCATACTTGCGGGACGGGAGTTGACCGCTGTCGAGCAGGCGCACGTGGTCGAGGCTAGCGGGCACTGGCTGCGCTCACAGAATGTCGATGGCGCATAACTGATGGTTCTGTGCTGAGCTCAAATCGGCGATAATTCGGTGCGAGTATCACATGAAGGGTCTTACCGGATTTCCAGGCTGAAAAACGCGCGGTGACTCAGACAAGCGCCGGCTAGGGGAGACGTGCTAGGCGGCCGGTGCCCCACGCCTGCGCAGCGCCTCCGGTAGGCAGTGCGTCCGCCGCAGCCGCGCCGACACCCGCAGAAAGGTCACGAAGTTCTCCGCCTCATCGAGATTCATGCCGCACGCAATAGCGGCGTGGTCCCGCATGATTGTGTGGGTGCCGTCGCCGGCGAGCTTCACGCTGATCCTGGGCATGTGCCTCTCCTTAAAGGATCTTCGGAGACGCATGGATGGAGATGGCGCCTCAATCTAACAATGACCTCGGCGGCGTGTGGTTCGCACTAGTGGTTGCGCCATGCCGCACCCGTAGTGCTCGTCGGGCTCGCGTGAGCACGAAGTAGGCGGCAAGGGCCGCGCCGTTGATGGAGAGCACCCAGCCGTAGCTGTTGGGCGCCTGCCCGTACATGGGCCGGCCGATGGTGCCGAAGCCGACGCATAAGCCAAAGATGGCAAGACCCGCGAATAGGAGAGCGAAGAACAGCATGACCATTCCCCCCAAGAAAGGTGAAGCACCTACAGGTCGAAGAGGCGGACGAACTCGCACGGCGTGTACTGCACGCCTTCCCGGTCCGCGATCCGCACGTCAGCATAGCCGGTCCAGATCAGCTCGGCCGCCTTCTTTAACGCGCCGATCGCTGTGTCGTAGTCGATGAGGATCGGCCCTGTCAGGTTCAAGCCGGTAACGATGAAGGTCATACCGACCTCCGTCCGCTTGGTGCATCCTGCGGTTCACAATACGCCTCTGCGCAGGCTTTCACCAGGGCGTTGAGCGGCAGATTTCTAGGAGCGATTGCAGCGGTCTATTGCAAGGCATCGCCTGAGCTTGGCCTCCAGCCGGTCTAGCTCGCGCACAACCATCGAAGCGGACTGCCATGCCTGATGCGCCGACCCGCTTTGATCCTCTTTGAGGCCGTGCTTGGCGCGGGCTTGTCACGTTGGCAAGGTCGCCGGCTTGCCGCGACCGATCCAGCATCGTAGCCGGGCCGCATGAGCCCGCTCTCGTACTCCGGCTACCGCTTTCCGCGCGACATCATCCAGCGCGCCGTGTGGATGTACCTGCGCTTCACCCTCAGCTTCCGCCATGTCGAGGAGCTCCTGGCCGAGCGCGGCATCATCGTCACGTACGAGAGCGTCCGCCGCTGGGTGCTAACCGCTAACCTTTGG
>NZ_JBFUGA010000212.1:0-3315 GCF_056403155.1 Methylobacterium sp. P3_A11 | reverse complement strand
CCCAGCACCAGCACGAGGCAGGCCGCGCTCTGACCGCCCGCGAAGGCGAGGGCCGCCCCGGCGGCGCCGAGGCGCGGGATCAGCAGGAGCGACAGCGCGGCGACGGCGGCGAGGGTCGCGAAGGCGGCGGCCGCCTCCAGGCCGCTGGAGCGGGTGAAATAGATCACCTGCCCGAAATAGTAGGCGCGGAACATCATCAGGATGGAGGCCAGGATCAGCACCGGGGCGAGTTCCCGCGCCTCGGCCCGGTAGGCGGGTCCGAGCAGCACCGCCACGACCAGATCGTCGAAGCACAGGAAGAACACCGCCCCGAAGGCCGCGATCAGGGTCATCGCCCGGGCGGCATCGCCCAGCACCCCGGAGGCGGCCGCCATCCCCCCCACCCGCGCCTCGCGCTTGGCGATGGAGATCAGCGACAGGGCGATCGCCTCGCCGAACACGATGAAGCTCTGCTTCAGGAAGTCGGCCAGCGCCCCGTAGGCGCCGAGCCCCGCCGGCCCCACCGTCTTGGCGATGATCAGCCGGTCGAGGCTCTGGGCGAGCGCCGCCGTCCCGAAGGACAGGACCAGCGGCCAGCCGTAGGCGAACAGCCGCAGGGCCTCGGCCCGGCTGCCGCGGCCGGGCATCATCGGGGCGATCGTGGCGGCGGCCGGGAGCGAGGCGAGGGCGTTCGCGGCCGCCACCGCGAAGGCGAGATGCAGCGGATCCTGCGAGAGATGCAGCGCCGCGCTGCCGAGGGCGAGGATCAGGACGGCCCGGCTCATCACCGAGGCCGCCACCGCCCCGGCCCGGAGGCGGGTCCGGGCGATCTCGGTGGAGCCCTCGAACAGGGTGGTGCCGAAGGCGAGCGCCAGGATCGCGGCCGCCATCCGCGCCGGCATCAGCCCGAGGGCGGCGGCCAGCGCGCTGCCGAGCCCGGCGAGCAGCAGCGTGCCGCCCAGGATCCGCACCACGGTGCCGACCTGCGCGGGCTCGCGCGCCTCGTCGTAGAGGGCGAAGAACGCGAATTTCGGCCACTGGCAGGTCGCCCCGTAGAGGACCAGCGCCCAGGACAGGACGTACAGGTAGGTGCCGTAGCTCTCCACGGGCGCCAGCCGCGTGAACACCGCCACGGAGGCCATGTTCAGGGCCGCCGCGAAGCCCCGGGAGCCGACATAGATCAGGCTGTGGCGGGCGATCATGTCCTAGAACCGGTCAGACGCACCACGACCTCGCACCACGCTGGGACAGACCGGCTTCGTGGCGGGACGTAACGCAGGGACGGCGTGCATGACAGCCCGGGCCGTGCAGGCGGCGTGCCGCCGACCCAGGTTCTCAGCCCTGGCCCCGCTTCCGGATCAGGGAGGCTCCGGTCATCTCGGCCGGCTGGTCGAGCCCCATCAGGTCGAGGAGCGTCGGCGCCACGTCGGCCAGCCGCCCGTCGGCCAGGGACACGCCGTCGACGCCGATGAGCATGGCCGGCACCGGGTTGAGGGTGTGGGCGGTGTGGGGCTCGCCGGTCTCGGGATCGCGCATCATCTCGCAATTGCCGTGGTCGGCGGTCACCAGCAGCGCCCCGCCCTGCGCCGTCACCGCCTCGACGACGCGGCCGAGGCAGGCATCGACGGTCTCCACCGCCGTCACGGCGGCCGCGAGGCTGCCGGTATGGCCGACCATGTCGGGGTTGGCGAAATTCAGGATGATGAGGTCGTAGCGCCCGGCGCCGATCGCCTCCACGGCGCGGTCGGTGAGTTCGGGCGCCGACATCTCCGGCTGGAGGTCGTAGGTGGCGACCTTCGGCGAGGGTACGAGGACCGCGTCCTGCCCCTCGAAGGGCGCCTCACGGCCGCCGTTCATGAAGTAGGTGACGTGCGGGTACTTCTCGGTCTCGGCCATGCGCAGCTGCGTGCGCCCGGCCCGCGCCACGGTCTCGCCGAGCCCGTTGGGCAGGTCGAGGGCTCCGAACAGGGTCTCGGCGAAGGCGTCGATCTCGACGCTGTACTGGACGATCCCCAGGGCCGCGGCGAACCGGACCATCCGGGTGCGGGGGAAGCCCGCGAAGGCCGGGTCGAGGAGCGCCTCCAGGATCTGCCGGGTCCGGTCGGCCCGAAAGTTGAAGCACAGCAGGCCGTCGCCGTCCTGCATGCCGGCATAGTCGC
Organism: Methylobacterium sp. P3_A11; assembly: GCF_056403155.1. Classification (NCBI taxonomy): domain Bacteria; kingdom Pseudomonadati; phylum Pseudomonadota; class Alphaproteobacteria; order Hyphomicrobiales; family Methylobacteriaceae; genus Methylobacterium; species Methylobacterium sp. P3_A11. The sequence continues at coordinate 1,177 of NZ_JBFUGA010000212.1, read as the reverse complement.
CGATGATGGCCGGCCGCATGAACTCGTCCGACACGTCCTGGGCGTAGGACGCGGCGATCGCCTGCCCGGCTCGGGCGAACCGGGTTCCGCGCGCCTCGGTAAGGGCGTCGTAGGCCGTCTGAACCCGCTCCCAGCGCCGGTCGCGGTCCATTCCGAAATAGCGGCCGCACAGGGTGCCGATGCGCGCGCTCCGGGGAAGGGTGGCCTCCACATCGGCGATGCAGGTGGCCGCCGAGCGGGGCGGCATGTCGCGCCCGTCGGTGAAGCCGTGGAGGCGGACCGGGATCCCCGCCCCGACCAGCACGCGCGCCAGCGCCACGGCATGGTCCTGATGGGCATGGACCCCGCCCGGCGACAGCAGGCCGACGAGGTGGCAGGTGCCCCCCGATGCGCGCAGGGTCTCGACGAACCGGATCAGGGCCGGATTCCGGGCGAGCGACCCGTCGGCGACGGCGGTGTCGATGCGCGGCAGGTCCTGCAGAACCACGCGACCCGCCCCGATGTTGAGGTGTCCGACCTCGGAATTGCCCATCTGCCCCTCGGGCAGGCCGACATCGGCGCCGAAGGTCGTCAGCCGTGCCCGGGGACGCTCGCGCATCAAGGCATCGAAGACCGGCGTCTTGGCCTGGTGGACGGCGTTGTCGGCCACCGCGTCCCGCAGGCCCCAGCCGTCGAGGATCACGAGCATCACGGGACGCGGGGTGCTGTCGGGCACGGTCACAATTCTCCTGGGCGGCCGCGCGCCGGGCGCGGCGGAATGCGTGCGCGTGTCGATAATCGCCTTGGCGGCGCGAGACCACCGCCCCGGGCGGGGAAGGGGCTACGGATGCGCGCGAGCGTTCGGGGGCCGGCATGCCCTGGACGCGCCCCGGATTGGGACGTGGCAATGGCCCCTCGTGGAGCCGGCGGCGACGGGTTACCGCCTCGATCTCCGATGGGGGTGGCAGGGATCCCCGGACCGGCCGCCAGACCGGGTTTATCGACGCCCGGCCAGGGCCTGCGCCCTCAGCGTCCGTAGATATCCTCGACGCGGATGATGTCGTCCTCGCCGGTGTAGGATCCGACCTGGACCTCGATCAGCTCCAGGGGGATCTTGCCCGGATTGGCCAGGCGATGCATCGAGCCGATCGGCAGGTAGACCGCCTCGTTCTCGTGGACCAGCACGATCCGGTCGTCG
>NZ_JBFUGA010000211.1:0-3328 GCF_056403155.1 Methylobacterium sp. P3_A11 | reverse complement strand
CCCCAGGGCCGCCCGGTCGACTGGCCCGCGCAGGCTCCGCAGGGCCGACGGCAGCCCGGCGATGCCCAGCGCGCCGTTCGCGAGCGCCGCTGCCGGCACGCCCGCCACCTGGATCAGCAGGCTGTCGAGGGCGGGCAGGAGCCCGATCCCGAGGAGCGCCGCGCAGAGCAGACGGTCTCCGCGCGCGAGCATGCGGAAGCTGAGTATGCCGGTCAGGCTGCCGACGGCGTAGCCCGGCAGGAGGACGAGGGGGATGCCGAGCAGCGTCGCGGCGGCGACGCCGCACGCATCCGAGAGGGTGCCGTTCATCGCCGGGGCCGGTCGTCGTGCGGACTTCCGGCTACCATGCGGGCGTTAACCGTTCGCGCAGCGCGCCGGAGACGGGGCGGTGCGGGCCGCGATCGCACCCCGGTTCCGCACCGTGAGGCCGGTCCGGCGGGGGCTCGGGAGACGTGCCGCCCTGCGCCGTCGTCGCGAAGGGCGGCCGGCGGGCTGGCATCTCCGATGGTTTCGTGTATGGATCGGGCGGCCTCGACCCGGGTTACCGGGCGGGGCTTGAACCGCTTAGCGCTGTGACCGTGCTGGACGACATCCCGGCACCGGCCGAACGCCGAGCTTGAGCGCCCCGACCAGGGCGCCGCATCCGACCTGCACAACCCGAAAGGCATGCGATGTCGATCACGGCAGAGCGCAAGACCGCGCTCATCAAGGAACACCGCAAGGACGCCAAGGACACCGGTTCCCCCGAGGTCCAGGTGGCGATCCTCACGGAGCGGATCACGAACCTGACCGGCCACTTCAAGACCCACGCCAAGGACAACCATTCCCGGCGCGGCCTCCTGAAGATGGTCTCGCAGCGCCGCTCGCTGCTCGACTACGTCAAGCGCAAGGATGAGGCCCGCTACCGCGCCCTCATCGAGCGTCTCGGCATCCGCCGCTAAGGCGATACTCGCGCGGTTCCGAGCCCGGCTCGGGGCCGCGTTTCACGATCACGGGATGCCGGAATGGGTCCGGCCTCCCGTCAAACGGGCCGCTTCGAGGCGCCGGCATCGGGGCAGGATCGCGCGACACTTCGCCAGCGGAGTGTCGCGCCGTCTTGCCCCCGGGCGGCGCCGGGCTTGGACCCGCCGCAGGCAAGGAAGAGATTGAGAATGTTCGACGTTCAACGCGAAGAGCTGATGTGGGGCGACCGCAAGCTCGTCCTCGAGACCGGCAAGGTCGCCCGGCAGGCCGACGGCGCCGTGGTTGCCACCTACGGTGAGACCTCGGTGCTCGCCACCGTGGTCGCCACGAAGGAGCCCAAGGCCGGCATCGACTTCATGCCGCTCACCGTGAACTACCAGGAGCGGGCCTACGCGGCCGGCCGGATCCCCGGCGGCTACTTCAAGCGCGAGGGCCGTCCGTCCGAGAAGGAGACCCTGGTCTCCCGCCTGATCGACCGCCCGATCCGCCCGCTCTTCGTCGAGGGCTGGCGCAACGACACCCAGGTCGTCGTTACCGTCCTGACCCACGACCTTGAGAACGATCCCGACATCGTCGCGATGGTCGCGGCCTCCGCCGCCCTGACCCTGTCGGGCGTCCCGTTCATGGGTCCGATCGGCGGCGCCCGCGTCGGCTACATCAACGGCAGCTACCGGCTGAACCCCCTGGTCACCGAGACCAAGGAAGAGTCGAGCCTCGACCTCGTCGTCGCCGGCACGCAGGACGCCGTCCTGATGGTCGAGTCGGAGGCCAAGGAGCTCTCCGAGGACGTGATGCTCGGCGCCGTGATGTTCGGCCACAAGCATTTCCAGCCGGTGATCGAGGCGATCATCCGCCTCGCCGAGAAGGCCGCCAAGGAGCCGCGCGACTTCAAGGCCCCCGAGAACGCCGACGTCGAGAAGGCGGTCCTGGAGGTCTGCGAGACCGAGCTGCGCGCCGCCTACACCAAGACCGTCAAGCAGGAGCGCTACGCCGCCGTCGACGCCGTGAAGGCGAAGGTGATGGCCGCCCTCTGCCCCGAGGGCGCCGAGAAGTATCCGGTCGAGAAGGTCAAAGCCGCCTTCAAGGAGGCCCAGTCGAAGGTCGTGCGCTGGAACGTGCTCGACACCGGTTCGCGCATCGACGGCCGCGACCTGAAGACGGTCCGCCCGATCGTCTCCGAGGTCGGCGTCCTGCCCCGCGCCCACGGCTCGTCGCTGTTCACCCGCGGCGAGACCCAGGCCCTCGTGGTCGCCACCCTCGGCACCGGCGAGGACGAGCAGTTCATCGACTCCCTCGACGGCACCTACAAGGAGCGCTTCCTGCTCCACTACAACTTCCCCCCCTATTCCGTCGGCGAGACCGGCCGGATGGGCTCCCCGGGCCGTCGCGAGATCGGCCACGGCAAGCTGGCGTGGMGGGCGATCCGCCCGGTCCTGCCGCCGGCCCACGAGTTCCCCTACACGATCCGCGTCGTGTCGGAGATTACCGAGTCGAACGGCTCGTCCTCGATGGCCTCGGTCTGCGGCGGCTCGCTGTCGCTGATGGATGCCGGCGTGCCCCTGCGCCGTCCGGTTGCCGGCATCGCCATGGGCCTCATCCTCGAGGGTGAGCGCTTCGCGGTCCTGTCCGACATCCTGGGCGACGAGGATCACCTCGGCGACATGGACTTCAAGGTGGCCGGCACGGACGAGGGCGTGACCTCGCTCCAGATGGACATCAAGATCGCCGGCATCACCGAGGAGATCATGCGGGTCGCCCTCGACCAGGCGAAGGAGGGGCGTGCCCACATCCTCGTCGAGATGGCGAAGGCCCTCACGGCCGCCCGTCCGGAGCTCGGCGAGTACGCGCCGCGCATCGAGACCATGCAGATCCCGACCGACAAGATCCGCGACGTGATCGGCACCGGCGGCAAGGTGATCCGCGAGATCGTCGAGAAGACCGGCGCCAAGATCAACATCGAGGATACCGGTATCGTCAAGATCGCCTCGGCCGACGGCAAGGCGATCAAGGCGGCCTACAACTGGATCCGCTCGATCGTGGCGGAGCCGGAGGTCGGCGTGATCTACGACGGCACGATCGTGAAGTGCATGGAGTTCGGTGCCTTCGTGAACTTCTTCGGCGCCAAGGACGGCCTCGTCCACATCTCGGAACTCGCCGCCCAGCGGGTCGCCAAGGTGCAGGACGTCGTCAAGGAAGGCGACAAGGTCAAGGTGAAGTTCCTCGGCCAGGATGACCGCGGCAAGATCCGCCTGTCCATGAAGGTCGTCGACCAGCAGACCGGCGAGGACATCACCGAGAAGGTGAAGGCCCAGCGCGATTCCGAGCGCGGCGACGAGCCGCGCGAGCCCCGCGAGCCCCGCGAGGG
>NZ_JBFUGA010000210.1:0-3413 GCF_056403155.1 Methylobacterium sp. P3_A11 | reverse complement strand
CTATGTGACCAAGCACCTGCAGCAAGGCATCGAGAGTGACCACTTCCGGGTCAAGCGAGCGATGCCGCGGGTGGGCGGCTTCCGGTCCTTCCACACGGCGCGGCGCACGATCTGCGGCTTCGAGGCGATGCTGTGGCTGCGCAAGGGCTTCGGCTTTGCCGGCGCGTGGACCGTGTGCGAGCAGAACCGGCTGCTCGGGGTCTGCTTCGGACTTCAGGCGGTTAACAAATCGAAGGCGGCCTTGGACGTCACAGCCAAGTGACGCTGCCGCCGTCAGCCACGCGTGAAGAAGCTCCAGGCCGACCATGTGGCCCGGAGCTTCTGCTGGCGAGCCGTGAGTGGCCGTGCTTACTTGGCCAATTCCTCAGCCATCTTCTGATGGTGCTCGACGATCGGCAGCGTCTTCTCCGCAAACGCCTTCAGGTCGGCGTTGTCGCCGCCCTTAGCGTAACGTTTGTAAAGGTCGACCGTGTTCTTATGTCCGGAGATCTGATCGGAACGGTATTGCTTCTCGAAGTCATCGCCGTTCAGATCCTTGAGCTTGTCGATCATGCTCTGATGTTTTCTGTCGAGAGATGCTGGAACATCCGCCTTCACTTTGCCGCCTTGAACCATGCTTTTAATTGCATCGGTCGACGTGGTGTGGTCGGCAATCATCTTTTTTGCGAAATCGTCCGCCTTAGTGTCTTTTTTCTCCTGAGCGAGCTTGCTCGACTGGATCTCGAACATGTCGCTGATCGCGGCTTCGGTGATGAAGTCCTGCGTCGTGGGGCTGTTACCAAGTAACGAGTTAACGCCTGTCTTCTCGCCTATGGTTTCGGCGAGGGCTGGGGTAGCCAGAACGACGCAGATAGCAATAGCTGTAAATTTCTTCATGGTGGCGCCTCCTGATTTGCATCAGGAAACTGTTTTCTGCCAATGCTGTTCCGCCGGGCCGCTACACGTCGCACCAGCGTAACCGATCAGCGCCGCAGCGCCTCAATCCAGGCCTTTACCGGATCTACCACAAACGACACGTACGCGGCCCAGGTCCGTGCCCAGCCGCCCAGGGGCAGATCGGCGTCTGGCCGGGCTGCCATCAGCGCCGCCACGTAGCGGTCCTCGTGGGGCTTGCACTCGTCCAAGGCGTTGCGCTCCCGGCCGGGCTTGCTGCCGCGGTCAGGCTGTTGATCGTACGCGTCGCGCACACAGCTGTGCCACGCCTTCTCCATGGCCGGCAGATCGGCCGGCTCGGCCGCCAGGGCCGAGACCGGCCCGACACCCGCGAGCATGAGGAGCAAGACCAAGCGCCAGCCGTGCGCCGCCCGGCTATTCATCGGACGCGTTGGCCAGCTGCGTACCGGCTACCATCGCAGCCACCTCGCCTGAGGCCTGCTGCAGCTCATGGCGGGCAAAGCCATCGGCCAGCACAATCAGGCCGGCGAGCATGAACCCGAGCAGCAGGCAGCGGCGGACGGTGAGCGCGGGGATGAGCATGGAGGCGCCTTTGGGAGACGCCTGCAACGTAGCTGAGCCGATTGGCGCCGGCTGCCACGCTGCTGCAACAGCAGGTACGGAAAGCGAACGCGTTGACGTACCGCCTATGGCTGGTACCGCCCCTTCTCGCACCAGAACCGGGTTCGTGTACCTGGCTGACCACCGAAGAGCCCCGCAGCTGCGGCACAGTTCTCCCGGTTGTAGACCTCGCCGTCTGCCGCATCGAAGGTGGCGACGTGGATCCGCGCCCCGTCGTTGAGCACGGAGTTGCGGTACAGCGTGTAGGTGCTGGCGCCCTGCCCCTGGCAAGCGCTGAGCACACCGCACAGGGCGACGATCGCCAGGGATGCCATCAGGCGCATGGGATCAATTGCCGGCGGTCGCAGCATCGCTTGCGGTGCCCGCAGGGTTGCGCAGGCGCACGCCGTGCCCGCTGCCGTCATCCTCAAGGAACGTTGCGCCGGCGGCTTCCAGGGCGCCCTGCAGCGCCATGATGGTGCGCGGCTTCAGTTCGGCGCCGCCCTCGAACCGGGTGATTGTGTGCGTGGAGACGGATGCTAGGTGAGCCAGATCTCGTACGCCAAGGCCTAGACCCGTGCGAGCCATGCGACATGTCACCGGAACCATTTTTAGCACCGTGTACATATTTTCTGGTTGACGGACCAACGCAACCCCCGCTACCGATTGCACACGGTAGCGAAAACACCCCGAAACTCAACAACACCACCAGAAATAGGAAGCGCCATTCACATGGAACGCGAACGGGAAGCTATTGCCAACACCAAGCAGATGCGACGTGAATTAGACGACTCGATCGATGGAATGATGAATGTCGCCGATGGCACTTACCGCGGAGATGTAGACAACCCCGTCAATGATTTTACCAGAGTGATATTTGACATTTCGAGGAATGATATTGAAATTGACGAACAGGCGGATATCCTGCGCGAAGCAATCAAGTACCTTACAAAGAAGGGTAATTCATATGATTCACTGGGCGAATTGGTTGATGAAGCCTTTCGACAGGCTATTGATACAGTTGATAATCTTCCATGTGCTTTGCTCGCACTTTTGCGCTACCGCTTGAGGGGGCAACAGCTGGGCGCGTTGGTCTCTTAGGGCGTGTCATCGCTTGAGCCAGTCGAGGGCTGCGGCGAGGGACAGGACACCCATGAAGCTTGTGGCGGTTTTCTCGTAGCGGGTTGCGATGGCACGCTATTCCTTGAGCCTCGCCCAGAGGCGCTCGACCTGATTGCGATTGTTGTAGATCCAGTCCGGGCAGGCGACGGGGGTCTCGTGGCGCTGAGGCGGGATCGCGGGGCGCGCACCCATGTTCCAGATGTGCTCGCGGAAGGCGTGACCGGTGTAGCCGCGGTCTCCGACGACCCACTTGGGCACGCCTGGCAGTTGGTCGAGCAATGGAACCGCATGGGGCAGTTCGTGCGCCTGTCCCGATGCCAGCCGGAAGGCGATGGCGCGGCCCTGCCCGTCGGCGATCACGCAAGCCTTGGTGCCATAGCCGCCACGCGAGCGGCCAAGAGCCTCACAAGTGTCTCGCTCGGCCCCAGATCCCCCCTTTTGGCGGCGCCAGCCGCCTTCTGGTGCGCGCGTATGTTCGTGCCGTCGAGGAACACCATCCCGAGTTGAACCCCGCGCTCCTGCACGAGGCCGAGGAGCCGTTCCCAGACGCCAGCACGGGACCAGCGGATGAAGATCTGTGCGGCCCGCCACCAAGGACCAAGATCCTCCGGAATGGCCCGCCATTTCGCCCCGTTCTGATGCCGCCAGAGAATGGCCGAGAGTGTGCGTTGCAGGTCCTGCGGTGGCGTCTTGGCCTTCGGACGGCACGCCTCGACCAGCGGCTCCAGCTCAGACCATTGCGCGTCGCTCAGCATCATCCCTCCTGCCTTGGAGAGATCCCTCCTGCCTTGGAGAGA
>NZ_JBFUGA010000209.1:0-3582 GCF_056403155.1 Methylobacterium sp. P3_A11 | reverse complement strand
GGACCAAGATCCTCCGGAATGGCCCGCCATTTCGCCCCGTTCTGATGCCGCCAGAGAATGGCCGAGAGTGTGCGTTGCAGGTCCTGCGGTGGCGTCTTGGCCTTCGGACGGCACGCCTCGACCAGCGGCTCCAGCTCAGACCATTGCGCGTCGCTCAGCATCATCCCTCCTGCCTTGGAGAGAGGAAAACGCAAGCCCCGCCAGTCCGTTCAGGCGACGACAGGCCCTAGGGGCTTGTCACGTTGTTGGACGTGGCCGCGAGAAAACATCCGCTGACCCGGCCCAGGCCGCGCACGGGCTCTCACAGCGCGGCATTAGCCATTCGGTGCGGCGAACCAGGAGGTTCTGCTATGCCCACTGCCGTACCGCTGCACGACGACATCTGCGCCGATGATCTGCGGTGGCTGACCCGGACGAGCCGGAACGCCAGTCAGAGCCGCCGACTTTTGGCGCTGGCGGCGATCTACAGGGCCTCATGGCTTAGAACGCGTCGCACGACGAGGCTTACGCCCCTTCGCTCGTTGTGCCGGTTCAGCCTGAACGGGCAACTTCGAAGCGTCCCCGAAGGACCTGTGCCGTACTTTGAGAGCTACCTGGGTCCATATCAGTTTTTCCGCTCGATCTCCTCTTGCTCGTGCTCGCTGGGCTCTCTCGCAAGCCACTCTGAACCCGTCGTTGCCGTAGAGCTCGATGAGGCTTACTACATCCAGTCTAATCGCCTCGCTGACCAAATCTCGAGCGCTTTGTGCTCCGTTCTCGAGGCGAAACATCGAGCCCTCCCAGGCGCGCCATCTCCGTTTTTCTATGATAACGTCAGTCACGAAAAAAGATATCAGAGATAAATGTACTGCTGAGATGTTTGCCACGCAGTCGGGAGGGCTTCCGCATGTCGGGCCACTCAATTCACGTCAAGCTAGACGGTAGAACCTACTCGGGCACCTTCAAGGTTGACCGAAATCTCATGACAGTTACCACGAGTTACGGCAAGAAGATCGCGCCAGTAGAAAAGTCCCAACATACGGCTCTCGCGCAAACCCTTCTAAAAGAGCTTATACAACTGGAAAAGGCACGGAAGGGCTCGACCCTGTAATCGCTGCTGCGGCTCACTCCGGAGTGTCCGCCGTCAACGTTGGTGGATCACCCTCAAGAGGGAATAACCCTACGCGGCGAAAGCCGTGCCCGACGGGCAACGTTACGGGCAGGGTGGAGAGGGCACCGACATCATCGCGTATGATGACGTCTGCCCCGTGAGGAACCGCCCGAGCCTTTAGAACGCCTCATGCAAGCGTGATAGATCTGAGCACCCAAATCGTGCATCGATAATCCGCCTGGATTTGGTGTTCCGAACACGCGGGCCTGCGCCTCGCTTCGGCAAGCAGCATCTTGCGGGCTCCGAATTGGTGGCTGACCTTGCGCAATCGCCAAGCTAGGAGCGATCAATATCATGAGAGCGAGCACAACAGAGCGCATGAAGATCCTTTAACGAGAGCGACCAGTTGTAGAGGTGATGACAGCATCCCTACAGCAATTGGCGGGGACGCTACTCCTTGCCTCAGTCCTTCTTATTGGCCTTGTAGTGGCCGACCGCGCATCCCATCGCGGCGCCCGTCTTGCCATGACCCGCCATATGGCCGGCAGCACCGCCGACGACTGCGCCCTTCATGCAGCCCTTCGCCTCAACGGAGGTGCCGGCGAGCAAGCCAAGCACAAACACCGAGGCCGCGATGGTGAGGTACTTCATGATTGCTCTCCGATCTGGTGGAGCGCTCAACGGGTTCAGGCGTCAGACCGTTCCCGGTCCGCGTGCCGATTAACTCTGCCGGACAACAGTGGCGGACGCCGACCCAACTCCTCTGGTCCTGGCTGATCCTCTCAATCAGCTCGGTCCAAAGTCAGCCGGTCAGGTCAGGTGGGTGGTCGGACATGCTGGCGGCGGTAGCGACGCGCGGTTAAGGAGGCGTCACGCTCACATCTTGCGACTTCATCTTCGTCAAGGAGAACGGCGAGGGACCAGGGGTGCGGCTGAGGAAGTCTTGAAGGCAAAGGGCTGTCTGAAGTGAGGGGGCTCTTTGTGTTCTAGCAGCGCTCCGAAGCCTCGGCCTCCAAGTGTCTCTTAGCCCTGGTGAGCACTGAGCAGGGATCGTGCCCCTTAGCCTTTGCGAGGAGCAGAAGGTCAGTGATAAGATCAACGACATCGCAGGCTGGCACGCCGCCAACCCAGCGCCGACCAGCACCCTCAGCATGAATGTAGGCGTCGAGGGCAGTTTGGGCGAACTCAATCCGTTCTGGCTTCGTGGCCATGGGCGTTCTCCTCCCCGCCTGGCCTCAGAAAGTGTTGAGCCAGCACGGCTATGCGCGTGATGCGAACCCAGTGCTGACTGGCGAGTTCAAGCTCGCATGATTCCTCCGGTTACAATCTGGGCGAGCTATCGTCCGTCGCCGGTCCATCCCTCGCTTCGTGAAAGAGGCGCCGAATGCGGGGCGGCGGGTGACGGATTGCGATGTCGGCGCCGAATATTCTCATAACATAGTTTGTTTGCAAGGCGTGGGTGCGCTGCACGATAGACAGCGAAACCTAAATACCATATTCCTAAGCTTGGCTGGACCCGAATCGTTCAGGTCCTACCCTCTTAACAACTTGAGGGACTGCTATGCGCGACAACGGTCATGATGGTGCACGTATCGATCAGTATTTGAATTCGATGTTTGCGTCTGAACGGCAATCAGCACCTCTTGAACTGGCCGGATTTAGAGGCATCGACTGGGTATTATCACTAGGTATATCAATCGCCTTATTGGCTGAGATCCTATTTCCGCTTTGGTGTCTTTCATTTCCCTGATTATTAGGTAATGTTGCCGCCGATATTGGAGCCGCGCACAGAGCGCCTCTCCATAGTTCGCGCCCCGCCGCGATGGCAGCTACAGCGTCGCCGTCTACACTATTTTTTCAGGGCCAATGCGCGCCTCGATATACGCGCCCCGGCAGCTATCCTGCCGGGATGCGTGACGCCTACTCCACCGCCTCCGGATGCCGCTTCGGGACGCCGCGATAGCACTTCAGGATTAATGGGCAGCCATCGTGCGATCGGCGGTGTGAGAGCGTCAGGTGGCCCTCCGCGGTGAAGACGCCCATCACCGTCACGCGGCCGTAGCAGACCGGACAGCGCTTCACGACGTCGCCAGGTAGAATGCGTGCCTCCTTGAGGCTGACGGGCCGCCAGGCTTCGTCCACTTTCACTTCGCAGGTAAGGGCTGGCGACGTCGGCATACCTGACCATGCCGTGACGGCAGGCCGGCAGCCAGGGCAGTCCGGCGGGCTTGTCACGTAGGCGGGCGGACTGGCTTGCGGCGGTCGATCCAGCATCGTAGCCGGGCCGTATGAGCCCGCTCTCGTACTCCGGCTACCGCTTCCCACGTGACGTGATCCAGCGCGCCGTCTGGATGTACCTTCGCTTCACCCTCAGCTACCGCGATGTCGAGGAGCTCCTGGCCGAGCGCGGGATCATCGTCACGTACGAGAGCGTCCGCCGCTGGGTGCTCACCTTCGGTCCCGTCATCGCGCGTCGGTCCCGTCATCGCGCG
>NZ_JBFUGA010000208.1:0-3645 GCF_056403155.1 Methylobacterium sp. P3_A11 | reverse complement strand
CATTAATATAGTCATTGATTGGAGTCGCAATTCGGGTCAAGCCGCCCATATTGTCAGTCGCGACGGATGTATGCTGGTCAATGTCTTGAACGACGAACATGATACCCTTGCTGCAATTCCTGCATACACAAAATAACTCCATAGTTCTTAACCAATTATACTTTCTATCAACTACATTAATATTCTTCACATCAAATGTATTCTTTCGTATTCCACATCTCGGACAGTCTTGTATCAACATAGACATTCGCGCAATCCAGACACGTTCTGTTGTCGGGTGAAGTTAAACCAAAAACCCTCATTCGCAAGGGAACGGCAGTGCGTTTTGAGTATGCGCAGGAAGGCCCATGCGGTCAGTCCGCCATATACTCGGAAGCTGGCACCTTCTTTCGAAGCTTAATTCCGATGTTCATCCGCTGCTGTCCGGCGTTGAGATGACGATATTCAGTTTCGATCCCGTAAGCTCGTGCTACTTCATAAAGACGGTCAAGGTTCAGACTTCCGTCTATGTTCCTGACTTTGCCGTTGAGCCACGCGTTGAAGGGGCTGGCAGCCGTCTTTTCCATCCAAGCCTGACGCTGCTCGGGCGTGATCGTCATGGATCGCTCGCGAGGCGCATTCGGGTCCGTGTATCGTGCAGCCGTTGTGAAGATGCTTTCGCGAGTGATGCGCATACCCTGCTTATCGAGCTCAAGTCCCGCTGCTTCCATGATCTGACGGCCCATGTGCCCGACTAGCTGCTTGAGCCGATCTTGGGCGATGTCCGGACCGAACTCGCGCAGAAGCCCAGGAGCGAGGGGCTCAACGGCGGCGCGATCGAGATACGTGGCAGTGAGCATCCGCACCACATTGTCGGGCCGAACCATGAACTGCCAGATCGCTTGGCCTAGGTCGGTGTCGAACAGGTCTCGGAAGTTCTGCGGCTCGTATGTGAGGCCGGAAAGATCCGGCAGGTCCCATCCAGTCATGTGCCTGCTCTCCCTTTAACACCTGTCTTTTATAACACGTGTTCAGGGCATTTGCAACACCTGTCTCATATGACAGGTGTAAAATTTTGCTCCCTCCGAGGATTTTTGGGTATGACGACGGGGACCGGCGTCGTCGGTTCGCTATGAATGCACCTTTTTCGGACCAGCACTCGCGGCTGCTTTCGACCCCAATCAGCCCTTGGCAGCGCGCTCCACGGCGACATCCAGCGTAGTCCAGTTGGACACTTCGACGCCCGTCTCGTCGTAGATCAGGTATCCGTGGATCGGCCCTTCGGGCACCTCGATGGCTGTGGCCCATCCCTCGCCCACGCGCTGCGACCTCGGTGTTAGGCTGGGGGCCAGATCGGCGAGTTCACGTTCAGTGATGGGTCCGAGCGCCTTTGCACCTGCCTCGGCGGCTCCCGCGGCAGTAGCGAACACTCCGGTGAGGGTCTCGTAAGGGACAGGCGCTTTCCAGGGTGGGAAGATCGCCAACTTGACCGTGTAGCTCATAGGCCCATCGTCTCACCGGAGGCCCTACCACCGAGTTCCGCTTCCCACCCGAAACGGCTGATCCGCATGGTTCGGTTTGGGTATGCCTTCCCTGAACCGACCTCTGGAAGGTCCGCAAAAGCATAGTTGACCAACCAAAACAGACCAACGTAGTGTGAACCATCCTAAGTGAACTAGGAGGGTTTGCGGTGTTCGTTCGGGCTTATTTACGAGCGTCTGATCTGAACCAAGACGCCAACCGTGCGCGTGGGGCGTTGGAAGCCTTCGCCGCGGAGAGAGGGCTACAGATCGCCTCTTGGTATGTGGAGAATGAGTCAGGGTCCAAGCTGGCACGCCCGGAACTGTTCAGGCTCCTCCGGGACGCACAGCCGGGAGATGTGGCGCTGCTGGAGGCCGTGGACAGACTTACGAGGYTGACGGCCGGCGATTGGGAACGCTTGAAGGCTGAGATCGCCGGCCGACAGATCCGCGTCGTGGCCTTGGATCTTCCGACAAGCTGGATGATGGCGACGAACGGGACAGACGCGTTCACCAGCCGGATGTTTGAAGCGGTGAACGGTATGATGCTGGACATGCTGGCCGCTGTCGCTCGCAAGGATTACGAAGACCGCAGGCGGCGTCAGGCGGAAGGCCAAGCCAAAGCCAAGGCGGAAGGGAGGTATCGAGGGCGGCCGGAGGATACGAAGCGGAACGCCACCATTACGGCCATGTTAGGCAAGGGGCTGTCATGGTCACAGGTCCAATCAGCCACTGAATGCAGCCGAGCGACAATCGCTAAGATTGCCAAGCGCGCTCGGCTGGACACTGCGCCCTAGATCTGAGCTTATTCAGATATTCTTGTAGATCTACAGGCAGCCAATCACGCAACCTATAGCGCCAATACCTAGAGCCCCAACATTATTTTCGATACATTTCCAAACATCATCTTGTGTTTTTGCATTCAGCATACAAGCTACTATCGAACTTCCGGCACCCATCATACAACCGAGCACGCATGGCACGCTCAGTGATGTTTTGAACGCCTTAGTATCAAACACCGCATTGCCGCGACCGAAATCAATGACCCACTCTCCGTGGGATAATTCTTTGTTTATTTTCTTGTTTCTGGCATAGACAGTTATCTTAACTCTACTATCGGCAACATCTGCCTGTATATGCGCACTGTATATTTCGTCATCGTTCTTGTATACTTTGATGTTCTTCTCAAACGAGACTGCCATCGCACCCTCTAGGCTAGCCATACATGCCAACCTTCAAATGGAACTCTTATCAATAACGTCAATCAGGGTGGATGGTAGGTATCGGGGGCGGCCGGAGGATACGAACCAGAACACGACCTTCGCCGTGATTTTGGGCAAGGGGCTGTCATGGTCACAGGTCCAGGCTGCTACCCGCTGTAACCGTGCAACTGTTGCAAAGATTGCTAAGTGAGCCGCCCAACCGTGATCGCGCCGGCGAACGCACACCCAGGCCGACCCTCCCTTTGCAACACTAGTTTCGTTCCTGTTTCGTTCTAGATGCCTGTCCGGCAATGGGGAGGGTCTGAACGGTGGCGCGGCGCGGGGTCTACGTTCGGGCAGAGGCAGTCCACTTCCTAGAGGACGCTGGCCGGTTCCGCAGGCAGTGTGTCGAGGTCCTATCTCGGGCCAAGCCTCAAGGGCCGCTCTACAAGGCCGTGGAGGCTGTAGTGGACGCAATCGATGGTGTAGCCGAAGTCGTGGCCGGCGACCGCAGGAAGTTCTACCAAAGTGATATGACTACGCCCGGCGAAGCCCTACCACCCGTGAAGTGGCGGACGGCCGAGTAGTTCAGTGCATGTTCAGAAAGATAGTCCTTGTGTCGGATTTTACCATTGACAACGTATCCATTTTCTGATATGGTTATTTCTTATTTTCATAGATGCGCCCGATATCACTGAACATTTTGTGTTTGACTTTATTGAAAAAGTGTTTATAATGGACAGTGTCTCGATGATATAATATACTTACCTACCATAGATACAGACTTACTGATGTAATCCAAGCCTCTGTGCAAGGGTTATTGGTGAAAGGGCTCTCAGACCCATCACCGCTATCCTATCTCTATAACTGTTGTTGAAGAACTCAACCTTGCTGGAAACAGTGAGGTAACTGGCATGTTCTCAAGCATCTTATTGTAATCACCG
>NZ_JBFUGA010000207.1:0-3717 GCF_056403155.1 Methylobacterium sp. P3_A11 | reverse complement strand
GTGCAGGGCCTCTGAGATCTGCGTCAAGCTCAAGCCGGTGTCGACCAGCAGCCGCTGTGCCACCCGTAACTGCGTTTCATCGGCGAGCTGCTTGAAGCTCGTGCCCTCCGCCCGCAACCGGCGGGCCATGGTGCGGCGGTTCGTCATTTTCTGGTGCGCCACCCGGTCAGCCGTGCAGCGCTGCCGTGTGATAGCGGTCTGAAGGTAGCAGCGCAGCTCGTCCGTCAACGTGTAGGGCTGATCGACCCCGGTTTGGCGGATCCGCTCCTCGAGGTCTCGGCGGGCAACCGGATCCGCGCCCGCGATCGGCTGCTCCAGGAGTTCGGCCGGGAACACCAGGGCAGCCACCTCCTCGTCAAACCGGAGCGGCGCGCGGAAGAAGACGCTGTAGGGCCGCCTGTCTCGCGGGGCGGAGCGCGGCAGCAATACCTCAAAAGGAGTCCAGCCGGACCCGCACAGCCCCCGCAGCACGTTGGTCATCGTGGCGAGCGCGCGCTCGGAATGGGGGGCCGCTACCTCGGGCCTCGGATCGTAGGGTGAGTGGCTGAGGACCGACACGCCGTGGCAAGTGCCGAGCCCGACCACCGCGCCCCAGTTCCGCTTGCCCACTTGCTCTTCGAGCGCTCGCAGGGCGTCCCCGACCGTGTCCGAGTTGCGCATCAGCAGTCCGATCGGCCCGAGCGAGGCCAGGGTGTTCCGCTGACCGACGAGGAGGCCGAGATGGCGACAGCCGGTGCGCTCGGCTCCGAGGGCAATCAGGCGGCCGAACGCGGCGTAGGAGACAAGGGGGTTACCGCCGTCGAAGAGAGCCGGATCGAGACCGATCTCGGCCACAAGGGCGTCGGCATTTGCGCCGAATTCGACGAGGACAGCGTAGAGCGCTCGTGCGACCTCGGGATGGATGAAACCGACAGGCTGCGTTTCAGGCCAGCGGGAAGTTCCGGCTGCGGGGGACGGATCCGAGCGGCCGTTCGTGTGTGGCGCGATAGGGTATGCCATGGCGTGGGTCCCCTTGATTCCGGATCCGCTTGATCCCGATAACCTAGGTTATTCCTGCGACCATGGTTGATCCGTCCTCTTCGATCAAGTTTTGTATTTAGAAACGCATTGACATAAATCTGCTGTCGTTACTTTTTCAAAATCGGATTGCGCAATATCCTTCATTTAATATTGTATTCGAGGCACGCCGCCCATCCAGATGACCCAAACCTCCCGCGGAATCGCTTAAATGCGAGCTTCTCTTTCGGCTCGTTCGATGACGGAGGGCGGCGCCTTTTTATCGTTCAGCGGCTCGACTCAGTAGTGCCGGTCCATTCTCCGGTGGTGCCGATAGTCCCGTCGGTCCATTCTCCGGTCGTGGCGCGCCATCCGACGGTCGTGCCGACGCATCATTCCCATGGTCTGCACCTTAATTATTGGCCCGTCCGCGATCCCGAACGCGCCAATCGCTGACTGAGAACCCATCAGCGGGGCCGCACTTGCTCCGCCACTCAGTCCGRGCGCAAGAGCTGCAGCGATGGACAGCCCCGCAAGTCCCAGCTTCGGCATCGTCATCTCCTGACTTTGTCACAGGCCCGAGAACAGGCTCTGCCGTTACCTTCTAGCTGTAATGACGAGCGGTGCTTGATCGGACGAGACACGGCTATCGGACGCGCAGTGGCAGATGGCCATTCGTAGCGGACGTGCAGGTGGCCGGCACGAAGCGCGTCATTTGCAACCTGACATCGCCGAGAGCCACTTGCGTGTGAGGGCGCGTGCGGTGAAACGATCGACCGGGGGTTCCATCGATGCGACCGGCTACTTGCAGGATCGGTCGGAAATTTGGCAAGCTTTAATCGCTCTGGCCATCAACGTTCACACGACGGTCGACCTGGCGTCAGCAGCGAACATCTTGCAGGACCGATTGCGGGACTCGATCAATATCTCGACGTAGAGCCCGCACGCTGATGTTTGACGGAAGGTCAAGCGGACAGACTGCGGGCCGCCCCGTATCGCTTCACCTGGAATTGGTGCTGCGGATGGCGACATTGATGCGCCTGCCCTCGCGGTGCCAGAGCCAGGCCGTCCCTGATAGCCGGTGGCCAGCGATCAGGACGGATACCGGGATACCCGGAATCTTCTCCTGCTAATAACCATCGCCACTGGGGGTTAGCGATTCACGTACAGCCCATGCCCTACCAGCACGGCGCGGAATAACTCTCACCAACCTCTTTCCTTTAGGGGGCAAGGAACGGTGCCCTGTAGACCGTCGGCAAGCGTCCTGCACCTACCGCTGCCGCTGACACACTGGGCAGGAAGGGCATGCCCTGACGGTCAGTCGGAACGGAGGCCATCCATAAGGACAAGCGGTCTCAATTGCGCGGCTGGCCGTTGGCAGGGCCGCCGGCATGAGAGCCAGAATAGCCGTAGGCCGGCGGCTTCAACGGCCGTACCACTGGCTGCACCGCGACGCCACTATTCAGATCATTGGCAGGGCCGCCGGCATGAGAGCCAGAATTGCCGTAGGCCGGCGGCTTTACTGGCCGTACCACTGGTTGCACCGCGCCGCCTCTATTCAGATCATCGGCAGGTCCGCCAGCGTGGGGACCCGAGTAGCGGTAAGCTGGTGATGTGGTCTGAGCCATCGCGCTCGGCAGACCGCAGACGAGTATCAAGGCGGCAACATCGAGTGGAAGATTTATCCTCATAGCAATCTCCAATGAGCGTCGCTCGTTTTTGGGTTCCGGCGCGTCCTGAGCCGCGTTCTGAGCCCAAGAAGCGGGCTCTAACCGTCAGCACGGCGAGGGCATACTTCGACGACCACTTCGGTCACGGCACGCGGCAGCATACAGAGGTTGGACAAGTCAGCTTGATTGGCTGGGACAGTGGCCCTGCATATCGGGATGGATTTCGGCGTCCCTACAATAAAGCAGTCATGACGCTCATGAGACAGGGGCGATCTCAACCGGATACATATATATGTATATTCAAAATTGATCGGAATCATCCCTCAGATTTCGTCCGAGATATCGGGATAATCGGTCGAGGCGTCTGACGAGAAACATGACGGCTGCCGCGTAGAGGAAGGTGTTGGCGGAAGCGTCGATTGCGGCTAATCTAGTCAAAGAGCCGTAGAAAATCGCGTCCAAGACCACCAGCGGTGTCCAGACCAGAGGCCGACCACATTGAGCCCTGCACAGGTGCAGGAGGAGTCCTCACGCGCTCCCGTATTGCCGAGCGGTGTACCGCCTCATACGGGAGCGGAGGTGGGCAACGGTGTGGGAGCTGTTGCCGCTCCCACAACAGAGCCGGACAAGACCTAGCCATCGCCTTCCGACCTCGCAACGCGGATTAGGGCGTGTCATCGCTTGAGCCAGTCGAGGGCTGCGGCGAGGGACAGGACACCCATGAAGCTTGTGGCGGTTTTCTCGTAGCGGGTTGCGATGGCACGCCATTCCTTGAGCCTCGCCCAGAGGCGCTCGACCTGATTGCGATTGTTGTAGATCCAGTCCGGGCAGGCGACTGGGGTCTCGTGGCGCTGAGGCGGGATCGCGGGGCGCGCACCCATGTTCCAGATGTGCTCGCGGAAGGCGTGACTGGTGTAGCCGCGGTCTCCGACGACCCACTTGGGCACGCCTGGCAGTTGGTCGAGCAATGGAACCGCATGGGGCAGTTCGTGCGCCTGTCCCGATGCCAGCCGGAAGGCGATGGCGCGGCCCTGCCCGTCGGCGATCACGC
>NZ_JBFUGA010000206.1:0-3723 GCF_056403155.1 Methylobacterium sp. P3_A11 | reverse complement strand
CCGGAGAACAGGCCGCCGGAGCCGGCTTCCCAGACGGAGACCGAGACCATGTCGCCGATGCCGATGACCGGCTCGGAGGAGGGGCGGTGGTCGCCGAAGGAGGCGAGCAGGCTGTCCAGGGGCCGGCCGCGCAGGGCCTCGACCACCGAGGGGGTGACGTCGATGATCTCGTAGCGGGCGAGCATGCCGCCATCGGCGGTGGCCACCTCCGCACCGGCCTGGATCGCGCTCGCCGTCGGACCCGCCGCGGGCAGGTACGTGCAGCCCGACATCGCCGTGACGGCGAGCAGGACGTAGGGAAGTTTGCGCATCCAGATGTTGCCCATCGGTATTGCCGAGCCTGTGCCTAGCCCATAGCCGCCCGGGTGTCCGTAGCGGGTGAGCCACACCTCGCCCGCCACGGCCGAGAGCGCCGAGTCATCCTCGTTAAGCACAGCTTTTTCGGGGCGCTCGGGGAAAAAAGGCCGGGCACACGCCAGACGTCGGCAATATCGGGATACAAAAGCGAACTGGAGCGGGGTGTTCTCGCGCGCCACGATCCGGGTGGGGACGGGCGTTCAGTTCGACTGGGTCACGGCGGCGCTGATCGTATCGTAAACGACACTGACCCGCGACGTGTAGAACCGAAGGCTTCCGACGACGGCCAGGAAGATCAGGCCGGCGATCAGGGCATATTCAATGGCCGTGGTTCCGCGCCCGTCCCGGGAAAAGCGCACCGCCGCGGCCCCCAGTCGATCCATCGGACCGGACATCGACCGCGTTCGGACCGCGCGCCTTCCGATACTGCCGCGCCCCGGCTCGTGCATGGTCGAACGCGCCTTCACTTCCAGTCGCCTGCGTGGCCTCACGCACCGCCAGTCACGGTAGCCCCCCGGCGATTGCCGCCGGCTTAATGAAGTGCTCGAAACAGGGCGGTTGCGGCGGTTCCAGCTGGGATATGCACCGGGAAGGTCGCGGCCCGTGGGCACGCGACCGGGCGCGGCTCACGCGTGGCCGGCCTTGTGGCGGAGATCGTCGATTCGCTTCGAGGCCTCGGCCTTGTCGAGATCCGGATCGAACGCCGCCGGCTCCTTGGCTTCCTCGGACAGAGTCTTGAGATAGGACGCCTGCGCCCCGGTCATCGGCTCTCCGCCGGTGGTCCACTGGTCCGGATCCTTGATCTGATTCGACACGTCCTTCGGATCGGTCTTGGGATTGTCCCGAGAGGCCGCGGCCTTCGGGTCGGACTTCGAGGGCGCCTTCGCGGTCGTCTGTGCCATGGCCATTCTGTTCCTGAAATGTTCCAATTCGCTTCGGGGAACGCGCGGTCGACGGTGCGGTTCCTCCGCGGCTGGAGGCCGTCCGGCTGGCGGGGGCGATCTTCCCTTCTTCGCGTCCGCTCCTATTGATGGGGCGTCCGGGGTGCCGGGGAGTCAGGGGTGGTCCAGATGACGTCCCAATCGCAGCCGGCGCCCGATGCCGCCGGCGCCCAGGTCCTCGTGGTCATGGGCGTCTCGGGCTCCGGGAAGAGCACCGTGGCGGCGCTGATCGCCGAGAAGCTCGGCTGGATCTTCGTGGATGGCGACAGCTTCCACACGCCGGAACACGTGGCAAAGATGCAGGCGGGTCACGCCCTCGACGACGCGGATCGCGCGCCGTGGCTGGCCCGGATCGCGGCCTGGATCCGCCAGCGTCTCGCGGCCGGGGAATCAGGCGTCGTCGTCTGCTCGGCCCTGCGCCGGGCCTACCGGAACGTCCTGATCCAGGGCAGCCGGCGGGTGCGCCTCGTCTATCTGGACGGCGACAAGGCCCTGATCGCGCGGCGCCTCGCCGGGCGCCAGGGCCACTTCATGGCGCCGCAGCTCCTCGACAGCCAGTTCGCCGTCCTGGAGGTTCCCGGCCCCGACGAGCATCCGATCGCGGTCGGGATCCTCGAACCGCCCGGGGCGATCGCCGACCGGGTCGTGGCGGAGCTCGCCGCGGAGGCGCGCGGGACAGCGAGAAAGGGTCTGACGCGATGACCACGGAATCCGGCAAGGCCGCGGGGATCGCGCTGGTGATCTCGGACGTCGACGGCACCCTGGTCACCGGCGACAAGCGCCTGACCGCGGCGACGGTGACGGCCGTGCGGCGGCTGCGCGCGGCCGGGATCGGGTTCAGCATCGCGTCGGCGCGGCCGCCGATCGGGCTGCGGAGCCTCGTCGCCGAACTCGATCTCGACCTGCCGATGGGCGCGTTCAACGGCGCGAGCGTGGTCCGGCCGGACCTGTCGGCACTCGAGGAGCGCACCATCCCGGAGGCAGCGGCCCGGTCGGCGCTCGACCGGCTCCTGGCCGAGGGGCTCGACGTCTGGGTCTTCACCGGAGGCGCGTGGTGCCTGCGCGATCCGGCCGGCCCCTACACCGACCTCGAGCGCCGCACGATCGGGACGGAGCCGCGTGTCGTGGCCGATCTCGGGACCCTCATGGGAAGCGCCGCCAAGATCGTCGGCGTCAGCCGCGACCCCGCTCATCTCGCTGCCTGCGAGGCGCGGATCGGCGCAGCCCTGGCGGACCGCGCCACCGTCCACCGCTCGCAGCCCTACTACCTCGACGTGACGCCTCCCCATCTCGACAAGGGCCGGTTCGTCGCATGGATGAGCGCGCATCTCGCCATCCCGCCCGAGCGGATCGCCACCTTCGGCGACGCCGGCAACGATCGTCCGATGTTCGCGCAGAGCGGCTTCTCGGTGGCCATGGGCAATGCCGAGGCGGCCGTGAAGGCGGCCGCGCGCGCCGTCACGGACGGCAATGACGCGGACGGCTTCGCCCGCGGGGTCGAGCGCTTCATCCTGCCCTGAAAGGCGGAGAGCGTCCGCTCGCCCCCCCGAGGATTGCCCCGCCGAGCCCTCCACAGGGCGCAGGCCTGTGGCGTGCGGATCACAGACGCCGCCGACACCCCGGCCGCCCACAGGCTGCCGAACCGGGGCCGCTTTCCGGCCTCATTTGCCCGCGACCTAGCTTGACCAGAGAACAAGCAGCACCGGGTCTCGGAATGCATCGCCTAATCCTGGCCGCCGCCCTCGCGGTCGTGCCCGCCGTCGCCTTCGGGCAGGGCGCGCACGACAACATCGACGCGTTGATCGAGCAGCAGGCCAAGGCGAACGGCGTTCCGGCAAGCTTCGTCCACGCGGTGGTCAAGCGCGAGAGCAACTACAATCCGCGGGCCAAGGGCGGCAGTGCCCTGGGCCTGATGCAGATCAAGCACGCGACCGCGCGCAGCCTAGGCTACACCGGCGATGCCGCGGGCCTGTACGATCCGGCGACGAACCTGCGCTACGGCGTGGCCTACCTCGCAGGCGCCTACCGCACCGCCCAGGGCAATATCTCCCAGGCCTACCAATACTACAATCGCGGCTACTACTACGCGGCCAAGCGCCAGGGCATCTCCACCGAGGTCGCCGCGGTGGTGGCGCCCGTGGCGGCTTCGGCCAGCGCCCTGGCGAGCCTGTTCGGCGGCGGCGCCGCCGACACACGGACCGCAGCCGCTTCGGCCCTGGCCTACGCACCGACCCCGACCGCGGTGGCGGAGACACCGACCGAGTCGGTCGAGGTGCCGCTGCCGCCCCGCCGCCCCGCCGCCCTGGCCGGCGCGACGATTCAGCTCGCCAGCCTGTCCATCGAGCCGGTCGCCGCGACCCCGGCCGCTCTCGCGCCGACGGCTTCGGCGACCGCGGCGCAGGCGGCAGAGGCCCCGGCCGTGGAG
>NZ_JBFUGA010000205.1:0-3750 GCF_056403155.1 Methylobacterium sp. P3_A11 | reverse complement strand
GTTCAGCATGGCGCGCCACTGCCGCAACATCGAGGGCTGGATCCCGAGCTCGGCCGCGACCTGCATCTGCGGCCGGCCGCTGCTCTCCAGCAAGGCGACCGCTTCGCGTTTGAACTCGGGTGTGAACTCTCGTCTCGTCTTCGCCATCCGACACCTTCCCCGCTCAGCATGAGCGTACCAGAGGTGTCCGTGAAACCGAGGGAGGATCAGCTCGTAGGGCAGTCGGCCGGGGAGCGCCCCTCGCCCTTTCGAAGCCGAAACGCGATTGGCCGGGCTTCGCACCCGGCCACCGTCGTGAGCTACAAACTTTTAAATTTTAAAGGTTTTAAGCCGTCCGCCTGCGCACCCGCCCACGCAGCACGGGAAACCGCGTCCAGTGCTTTGCTTCACCATGCAGCAGCGAGGCTACCCACATCTCACCGGCAACCCAGCCAATCACCACGCCGTAGAGCAGCGCCATGGGCAGCGAAAAGCCCCAGTGCTCCGTAGAAGCGACCACGCACAGAGCGGTGGCGTCGTGATGGCCTCCTGCTCCACGCGGCTGATCTGCGCGTCTGTGGGGATCGGGGCCTCGCCCTGTGCGACGCAGTCGCGCGGTTCTGCCCGTGAAGGGCTCTCGAAGGTCCCGAACGGTAGGGCCAGCGCCATCAAGATGAATGGCATGCGTGGGGTCTTCCCCGACGGCTCCCAAGCGAAACTCACCAGCGCCGGCGCCGGCATGGAGAAGACTTGGTCGAACTGCTTGATTTACTGGGCCAGGAGCAGGACCTCTCAGCTCAGTGACTTACCAGCACGCGGGAACCTCGGAAGCGCTTCGATCATCGGCCGTTTCTTCACGTCCGGCAGCCTGAACGGTCCATTAGATCAAGCAGCCGTCGGAGCATGAGCTACGGTCGATCTCACGTGACGGCGGTGTTCGCCATCGCGCGGGAGCTCCGATGCGCGCCCGCAAACCTAAAGGGCCGCCATCCAGGCGGACAAGGCAGCCCCCGGTCGCCGGTACGCCCCCGCCGATAGTCGTTCACGCCCGCGTGCCCCGCGAAAGAGGCGCTGTCGACATGCTGCGCATCGGCATCGCTGAGGCAATCGCTGCCGTCCTACCGAACCTTGGCGTTGATCTGGACGACGAGATCCGCTCAGCCAGCCAGGCTGTTGGTGAGAACGACGCTCCTTCGCGAGCGCTCCCGGAGCTTAGCAGACTGATCAGTCTCTGCGTCGCCCGAACGAACTGTCCGCATTTTGGACTGCTGGTGGGCCAGCGGGACCTCCTCGCCTCGCTCAGACTCGTGGGCGCCCTGATGCCCCAGTCGCCGACCGTTGGCGAGATCCTGACGAAGGTCGTGCGGCACCTACACAGAGAGGATGCCACCGCCGCGCCCATGCTGACCCAGCACGGCGACACTGCGCGCCTGAGTTACACCAGTGGTTCACCTGGGACTGAGTGCGCGGATCAGATCGCCGACGGTGCGGTCGCGACCGGCGTGAACGTCCTGCGTATGCTGCGCGGATCCGAGTGGTCGCCGACCGAGGTCCTGCTCCCGCATCCCCCTCCGACCGACCTGGGGCCGTTCGCCCGTTTCTTTCGCGCACCCATCCGCTTCGACGCGGGCACGGCGGGCTTGGTCTTTCCGGCAAGTTGCCTTGAGCAACAGATTGTGGCGGAGGCCGTGTTGCGCCGCCTGTTCGCAGATCGCCTCGGGCCGCCGAGCGCCGTCGCGGCGGACAGCTTTGGGGAGGAGGTCCGGCGCGTCCTCCGGGCGCGTCTTCCCAGCGATGGTTGTTCGGCCAAGGCAATTGCACCTCTGTTCTCGATGCATCGCCGGACGTTGAGCCGCCATCTCCGGCGCGAAGGTCTCTCCTTCAGCACGTTGGTCAATGAGATCCGCTTCGAGATCGCTCGCCGGCTGCTGACCCAAACCGACATGACCTTCACGCAGGTAGCGCGCGTGCTCGGGTTTGCCGAGATCAGCGTATTTACCCGGGCTTTCCGGCGGTGGTCCGGGCAGACCCCTACCGCCTGGCGTGCAGCGCATCGGCCCGGCTGAGCCAGAGGCATTACGCGAGRCAGCCGCGCAGGCGAGATCTGAGCGAGTCAGGACCGTACGTGATCCATTAGGGGTTGTTGCAAACGCGAATGCCGGGCGTTCACGGGTCGTTAGCCGCAGCCGCCCAGCTTCGCGCTCCGCTTCGGAGCCGGCCTTTGAGCCTCAACGCGCTCGCCCTCAAGCTGAAGCGAGAAGCCCGGGACGACTTCAAGGGCCGGCACTCCGAGGCCAGCCTCGTCGTCCAGGCGGTCTCTTGGTACCTGCGCGACGCCCTGAGCTACCGCGGCATCGAGGAGATGCTCCTGGAGCGCGGCCTCACAGCCGACCACTCCACCATCAACCGGTGGGTGCTGGCCTTCGCCCCCGCCATCGAGCGCCGCCTGCGCCGGTTCCGCAAACCGCATCGCGGGTCGGTGCGCGTCGATGAGCCCTGCATTCGCGTCCGCGGACGGTGGCACTACCTCTACCGCGCGAGCGGCAAGCACGGCGAGGCGGCCGGCTTCCTGCTCACGGCCAACCGCGATCTGGACGCCGTCAAGCGATTCTTCTGCAAGATGCTGCAGGATCAGCCGCGGCTCGCGCCGGATCGCATTTGCACAGATGGCGCTGGCCCGTACCCATCAGCCATAGCCGAGAGCCGCAAGGGGGGGCTGCCCCCCGCACACCTACCTACTACGTCGCCAAGCACCTGCAGCAGGGCATCGAGAGCGACCACTTTCCGGGTCAAACGCCCCACGCCGCAAGGCGGTGGCTTGCGCTCGTTCGTTCCACGTGGCGCGGCGTACGATCCAGGGCTTCGCGGCCATGCTGTGGCCGCAAAAGGGCTCTGAGTTCTCGAGCGCGTGGATGGCCTGCGAGCACAACCAGCTGCTCGCCTACTGCTTCGGACTTCCCGTCACGAACCAAAAATGAAAGCGGAGCGGCAGAGGCACTTCTGTGTCCCAACTCCGAGTTTGCGACGCGCCCGGGGCTCGCGCCCGCAGCCGCAAATTCCCGTGGCAAAGACCCTGTTGATCAAGCAGGCCGTCCGGAACAGTGATCTATCTCCAGAACGGCTGCGGTCCCGGGCCAGGTGAAGCTTGGCTCTCGTCACGCCCGCAGCGCGGCAGACCCCGTGCCATGGGCGAATGATCCCGCCTCGCCCGCGCCATGACTGGCCCGAGACCGATCACGACCAACGAGTACCTGGGGCGATACAGGGCTGAACCGAGGGAGATGACCATGCTGTGCCGTCATGTGTCCGGATTGTGCGTTCTCGCCGCGCTGACTTTCGTCCCGCTGGGCGGCGCACAGGCCGCCCCCTTGAGCTATCTCCGACCCGCGGTCGATGCGGCTGCGGTGTCCGATGGGCTGGTCATCAAGACCGTGACGGCGGTCGGGATGGCGCATCGCTCGGCCCGCAGGACCGCCCGGCGCGTCCACCGGCGCCACGGATATCATCACTACTAGCCTCGTCCGTTGGATCAGACAGCAAGTCTGACGCCACGCTGTTGTTCATCAGCAAATTTTTCGCCGATGGGAGGTCAATATGCAGAAGCGCTTGATTGCCATGGCTGCCGTCTTCGTGCTCGCCGGAGGCCCGTTGGCCTTGGCGGAGGACGTGTCCCGCACCGGCGCACTCGGTGAGACTGGAAAGCTGACCCAGACGGACTTCAAGGCCCTGACCGATGCCCGGATCGGGGTGGTGAAGGCCGCCCTCCAACTC
>NZ_JBFUGA010000204.1:0-3811 GCF_056403155.1 Methylobacterium sp. P3_A11 | reverse complement strand
GTCTCCCAGGGCTCATCAAAGGCAAACAGAAAACCGCCCGGCAATCCCGCCGGCCAATCCCGCCGCTTGTCAGAAGATGGCTCAGCGCCCGGTCCACTCCCGCGGCCGGCGCCGATGAGCCGGGGTATACGCAGGCCGGTTCGGCGCGTCAACAGGCTTGTTCGCCGAGGAGCCGATTTTCTTGGACTCCGGCGACGACAGGCGTGTGACGCCCGATTCGCACCCTGCCCGTCTGGCCTCAGGCCTCGAGGCTCAGGCTCAGGCTCATGCCGTCATAGGCAGGCACGACCGCTGGCGGCAGCCGCGCCGCCAGGGCGGCGTAGTCGAGATCGGTATGGAGGTTGGTGAGCACCGCCCGGCGCGGCCGGACCTCGCGGATCAGCGCGAGGGCGTCGGAGACCGAGAAATGCGTCGGGTGCGGCGTATCCCGCAGGGCGTCGATGACGAGCAGCTCAAGGCCGTGCAGCCGGGTCAGGCTCGTCTCCGGGATCAGGCTGACGTCGGGCATGTAGGCCGCCCGGCCGAAGCGGAAGCCCAGGGCCGCCTCGTTCCCGTGCTCCACCGGAAGCGATTCCACAGTGATCGGGCCGCCCTCCCCCTCCACGACCAGGTCGCGGTCGACGTCGATGTCGCGCAGATCGAGGATCGGTGGATAGGCGCTCCCGGGGGGCGTCTCGAAGCAGTAGCCGAACCGGGTGGTGAGCAGCGACCGGGTCAGGGCGTCGGCGTAGACCGGGATGCGCTGCCGCATGGCGATGACCAGGGGGCGCAGGTCGTCGATCCCGTGGGTGTGGTCGGCATGGGCGTGGGTGTAGGCGACCCCGTCGAGGTGCCGCACGCCCGCGTCGATGAGCTGCTCGCGCAGGTCCGGCGCGGTGTCGACCAGCAGGGTGGTCCGCCCTGCCCCGGAGGCGCGCTCGACCAGGATCGAGCAGCGCCGCCGGCGGTTGCGCGGCTCCTCCGGATCGCAGGCGCCCCAGCCGCTGCCGACCCGTGGCACGCCGCCCGAGGAGCCGCAGCCGAGGATGCGCAGGGTCAGGCTCGCCATCCGGATCTCCCGCTCCTAACGCGTCACGCGTCGCCCGGAGGCGTTGCGGCGGCCTTGTCGAACAGCGCGAAAAAGTTCGCCGTCGTGATCCGGGCGAAGTCCTCGGCGGGCAGCCCCAGGGTCTCGGCCAGCGACCGGGCGGTGTCGGCCGTGTAGGCCGGCTCGTTGGTCCGCCCCCGATGGGGCTCGGGGGCGAGGAACGGGGCGTCGGTCTCCACCAGGATCCGGTCGCGGGGCACGCTTCGGGCGATGTCGCGCAGGTCGTGCGAGCGGCGGAAGGTGACGATGCCCGAGAACGACACGAACAGCCCCAGCTCCACCCCGGCCTCCGCCAGCCGCTTCCCGGAGGAGAAGCAGTGCAGCACCGCCCGGAAGGACCCTTTGCCCATCTCGTCGGCGAGCACCCGCTCCATGTGGTCGTCGGCGTCGCGGGCGTGGATCACCAGCGGCAGGCCCGCGAGGCGCGCCGCCTCGATATGGGCGCGCAGCACCCGTTCCTGCACGGCCTCGGGGGCGGCATCGGCGTAGTGATAGTCGAGGCCGGCCTCGCCGATCCCGACGCAGCGCGGGTCGGCACGGGCGAGGTCCGCGATCGTCCCGGCGTCGACGTCCGGCTCCTCGGCGGCCCCGTGGGGATGGGTGCCGATCGTGTACCAGACCTCCGGATGGGCCGCCGCGATCGCCCGGTAGGTGTCGGCCTTGGCGACCCGGGTGGCGATGGTGAGCATGCCGGTGACGCCGGCATCCCTGGCGCGGGCGATCACACCCGGGAGGTCGGCGGCGAAATCCGGGAAGTCGAGATGGCAGTGGCTGTCGATGAGCATCGGGTCTCGGGGCCGTCAGGCGGCCGGATTGTCAGGGCGCTCGAAGCGCGGGAAGATCGGCGCGGGGGCGGGGAGCGCCGTGCCGGGCACGAGCCGGCCCCCCTCCCCCACGGCGGCGAGGCTGCGCCGGTCGGCCGGCACCGCCAGCAGGTCGAGGAGCTTGGCCGCCGCCCCCGGCACGAAGGGCTGGGTCAGGATGGCGAAGGCGCGCAACGCCTCCAGCGTCGTGTAGAGCACCGCGTTCATCCGCGCCGGGTCGGACTTGCGCAGCTTCCACGGCTCCTGGGCCGCGAAGTAGCGGTTGGCCTCGGCCACCACGGCCCAGATCTCGGCCAGGACGGTGTGGAGCGCCAGCTCGCCCATCAGGGTGCGCGCCCGCTCCGGCAGGGCGTCGGCCTGGGCCAGCAGGGCTCGGTCCGCGTCGTCCAGGCTGCCGGGATCCGGCACCGCGCCGTCGCAGTTCTTGGCGACCATCGAGAGCGAGCGCTGGGCGAGGTTGCCGAGGTCGTTGGCGAGATCGGCGTTGATCCGGCCGATGATCGCCTCGTGGCTGTAGCTGCCGTCGCCGCCGAACGGCACCTCGCGCAGCACGAAGTAGCGCACCGGGTCGACCCCGTAGGTATCGGCGAGTTCGAACGGGTCGAGGACGTTGCCCAGCGACTTCGACATCTTCTCGCCCTTGGAGAGCAGGAATCCGTGGCCGAAGACGCGCTTGGGCAGGGGCAGCCCGGCCGACATCAGGAAGGCCGGCCAGTAGACCGCGTGGAACCGGACGATGTCCTTGCCGATCACGTGCAGGTCCATCGGCCAGAATGCCCTTCTGGAATCCGCCTCGTCGGGGAAGCCGGTCACCGTCAGGTAGTTGGTCAGGGCGTCGACCCACACGTACATGACGTGGTTCGGATGGCCGGGTACCGGCACGCCCCAGTCGAAGTTGGTGCGGCTGACCGAGAGGTCCTTGAGGCCGGAGCGCACGAAGCTCGCCACCTCGTTCCTCCGGGTCTCCGGCCCGATGAAGCCGGGCTGCTCCTCGTAGAGCTTCAGCAGCCTGTCCTGGTAGGCGGACAGGCGGAACAGAAAATTCTCCTCCTCCATCCACACCACCGGCGTGTCGGTGGCGAGGCTGCGGCGGCTGCCATCCTCCAGGAGCCGGGTCTCGGCCGCGTCGTAATAGGCCTCGTCCCGCACCGAGTACCAGCCGGCATATTTGTCGAGGTAGATGTCGCCGTTGGCCTCCATCCGCCGCCAGATCGCCTGCGCGGCCTCGTAGTGGCCGGGCTCGGTGGTGCGGATGAAGCGGTCGTAGGCGCAGTCCATCCGGTCGGCCATGGCCTGGAACCGGGCGGCGGTGCCGTCGACATAGGCGCGCGGCGTCGTGCCGGCCCGGGTCGCGGCCT
This sequence comes from Methylobacterium sp. P3_A11, assembly GCF_056403155.1. Lineage (NCBI taxonomy): Bacteria > Pseudomonadati > Pseudomonadota > Alphaproteobacteria > Hyphomicrobiales > Methylobacteriaceae > Methylobacterium > Methylobacterium sp. P3_A11. Next base: position 542 of record NZ_JBFUGA010000204.1, on the reverse strand, counting down.
GCTGGATCTTCAGACCGTGCTCGTCGGTTCCGGTGGAGAACAGCACGTCGTAGCCGTCGAGCCGGTGGAAGCGGGCGATGGCGTCGGCGGCGATCACCTCGTAGGCGTGGCCGATATGGGGCGCGCCGTTGGGGTAGGAGATCGCGGTCGAGAGGCCGAAGGTTTTTCGAGCATGCGCCGGGGCGTTGGACGTCACGTCTGTGGTGTTCCGGATGAGCGCGGGAAGCTGCCCGCGTTGTCGCGCGGCCGGAGCCGCGACGCAACCGTCGCGGCTTGCGGGAGCGGCTTGTGGGACTGGCTTGCGGGACCGGCGCCATCCCGTCGACCGCGGCCGGACCGGAACGCGCGGGAACCTCCAGATCACCGGACATGCGTAATCGTCCCCGCGCGCCTGTTGCGCCGGGGTCGTGGCCCAGGTGACGCGACGAGGGACGCGGGACGCCGCGGGAACCCTGTGTCGGCCATGATACGCGCGGGATCCGATCCCCGCGGCGCCCCGCGGCATCGACCGGGCGCCTCCCCCGGCCGGTGCCGTCTGTCTC
>NZ_JBFUGA010000203.1:0-4800 GCF_056403155.1 Methylobacterium sp. P3_A11 | reverse complement strand
GCGCGGCAGCCCGGGCGCTCAGGGCTACACGAGCCAGGAAGCCTTGCAGAAGGAGGTGCCTGAGAACAATCGCGCGGCCCGTCGCCGTGATGCTGCCATGGCCAAGCAGACTAAGGACGAGGAGGCGTAAAACGCCTTATGCGCATACGGCACGTGTCGGGACCTGGTCAGCGGTGCAGGTGAAGCGTGTTGTTACCTGCAGGCTCCCGCCTTCTCACGTTCGGGAGGAGGCGGGAAAGCTGCCTTGGTTACTGCGCTGGAAAGGATATCCTGCCGCGCACTCGCCGGGCGGAGCGGCCTGCCTGGCATGGACGGAGCAAGCCCACCCATGTTCGACGAATTCGGTATTCCACGCGGCGCTGAGTTGGACGATGCCGCGCTGCCCCCGCTTTCCCATTACGTCTACTGCAGCCGTGCCGCCAGCAGCGTCGACGACGTCGAGGTCGGTCGCATTGTCGAGTCGGCCCAACGCAACAATCTCGCACGCGGCATCACCGGGGTGCTGGTTTATGGCAGCGGCGTCTTCTTCCAGTGGGTCGAAGGGCCGGCCGCCCAGATACAGAAGCTGATCGCGAACTTGCGTAGCGACCCACGTCATTACGATATCGTCTCGCTGGACCAGGGTGAGGAAGAGCGCGAGCGTCTGTATCCGAACTGGGAGATGGAGAAGGTCGAAGCCGAGGACATTCGCGCTGTGTTGCAGGACGCGCTCGAAAGCGCTGAAGACAAAAACAACGTCGCGGCACTAAAGCGTATTCTTGAACACTTCGCTTCGGGGCCGCTGGACTCAATCGGCCGAAGCCGATCAGGTCAGTGACGTCTACCTGCGCGCGTCTACCTAGCCCGGACAGCATGGCAGTGATGACGGAGGCTGCGGCGATCGGCGGACCGTTCGGCGTCATTGTACTGCAATATAATAAATATTCTGCAAAAATAAAAATATCTTAATTCTAGCAGATGAGACAAGGCACTAATGCAACACTCTCTTACTAGCACCATGCTTGTAATAGATGTAATCCCGGACCGTAACCCCAATGTTCATCGCAACATTACTGCTTGAAAAAATCGGACGCGACTCATCAATCGGGCATTCGTATTCGCCGGCATAGATCTTCCACGCCCAAAGCCGATTGCCGTTGAGACTTCGGCTGACCTCAACGTGCAGGCAAGAATTCCCAGGCTCTTTATCCGACATTTCTTATAATGCCATATGTACGGAAGTACACCAACGCGGCGCTGAGCCGCATAGCTTTACATCTAACCTGTCGGCAGCTTTGATGCCGGCACAAGATCGACAGGCCTCTGAGACCGTCGACGCAGTGCCGCCGGGAGGGGGTGATGACAAATCTGGCTTCGTCTGAAGGCTCATGGGGCAATCGTTCTCCTCAGGACGCTGACCGCGCGGCCCAGGCTCGCCAAGCGTATGCACGTAAACGCGCGGCCGAAGCCGCCCGAGAGCGTTGCCTGGCTCTGGGGCACCTCGTCCAGACCCAGATCATCCCCCAACTCGTGCTGCGGCATCGCAGGTCCGTCGCCGAGCAGATCAAACCCCCGTTTCAGCCGGATGCCGAGCAAGTCGCGGCCTTCACCCATCTGGCGCTCGCGCAGGATGATGCGTCCGTGATCGAGGCCTTCTCGGTTATGGTCGCGCAAGGCTACCCCGTTGATCGCCTATTCCTGGACCTTCTGGCACCCTCAGCCGCTCTCTTAGGCCGCATGTGGGAGGAGGACCTGTGCGACTTCGTCGAGGTGACGACCGGTGTCGCCCGCCTACAACATCTGGTGGCTCGGTTCCGGGTCGACAGAGAGGCGACCTCGCTCGACCGGCAGCCCCGTCTGCTCTTGATGAGCGCTCCCGGCGAGCAGCACACGTTCGGCGTCCGGATCGTCGAACAATTCATGTGCAGGGCAGGCTGGTCTGTCTCGGTCGGGCTCTCGTCCACCCCCGAAGAGATCGCTGCCTTGGTGGCGTCCGAGTGGTTCGACGTCGTCGGCCTGACGCTCAGCAGCGGAGCACGCCTCGATCAACTCGCAAAGGCCATCCGCTCGGTGCGGGATGCGTCGTGCAACTCAGCCATTGGCGTGATGGTCGGAGGTCCGGTGTTCCTGGAACATCCGGAACTCGTTCCTCAGGTCGGGGCGGATGCGTCTGCGGTCGACGCGGCGACGGCGGTGCTTCTCGCGCAACGGCTATTCGATCTCGCGACCGACAGCGCCCAAGGTATGTGACTAAAAATCAGCTGGTAGCGTCTGCAAGGTTTGTGCGATCTAAAAATCAATGCGCTGACAGGTACCCGCATTGAGGTGTGACGACTGGCGGCTCCCTACATCCCCCTTCTACGTGTGAACCCCCAACGGCAACGCCTTAACCGCTACGCTTTCTTCACGGCGAGTGGCACAGTGCGCCCCCATGCCGATCCGGCCCGAGCACCGCTTCTTCTACCCGATCGATTGGCCGCAGCTCTCGGCTGTGATCCGCTTCGGCCGCGCCAAGGGCCGCTGCGAGGGCTGCGGGCGGCCGCACGGGCGGAGATAGTCTACCACCTCGGCGATGGCCGCTGGTGGGACGCCGACGCCGGCCGGTGGCGAGACGGGCGGGGCAGGCGGATCCGACTGAAGGCTGGGGCGGTGGATGTGCTCGTCCTCGTGCGCACGACCCGGGTGGTGCTGGCCGCAGCCCATCGGGATCACGACACCTCGAACAACGCCGACGTCAACCTCGCGGCCTTCTGCCAACGGTGCCACATGATCCACGACCGGCCGGAGCATCAGAGGCGACGCTGGCGCACGCTGTTCAAGCGGAAGGCGCTCGGCGATCTGTTCGGCGGTCCCTATGCATGAACGCGCAGCAGCAGAGAAAGAGTGCGCCCTAGCAATGCTAGATGGCAATCTAGGCTGGTAGGCGGTCGGGTTTGTGGGCTCTGCCCGCACCAACATGGCAGCCTGGTATCAGGACTGGTCTATCGAGCCGCCTGCCGACGATGCTGAGGGATGCGGTGAACACCACACGCGCGGCCTCGTCCCGCACCAGCGCCAGCAGCTTGCTGCAGCCGTTCTGGTTAGGATAATGCAGTGCGATCTCCGATAGGATTTGCGCCGCGCGCCGGCCAGCCTCATCCGGGTTGGCGCACACCTCGCCCTCGGTGTCGCTCACGGACGACACATCGTCACGGATATCGAAGAAATAGCGCGGCATCTTGAGCTATCCTGTTGGTGGGCAACACCGCCGGTCAGGCCAGACACGCCGGATATGCAGCGGTCTGACGATTGCCGGGCTGTGAGGCGCTTCTGCGCCGTGCAGGCCGGCTCGGCTTCGGATCCGCGGCGCGGTCCCAACTCGGGGTGGGGGCTGCTTTGGCGTAAGCGCTGTCCTCAGGCCACGGCTTTCAGGGGTGGCGTTGATGGGGAAGCCCATGGAAGCAGATCATCGAGGCGCCGCTGCGGATGCCCCGCGACGATGCGGGTGATGACGTCAGCGAGGTAGGCCTGCGGTTCGACGCCGACGAGCTTGCAGGTCTCGATGATCCTCCCTCGGTTTCACGGACACCTCTGGTACGCTCATGCTGAGCGGGGAAGGTGTCGGATGGCGAAGACGAGACGAGAGTTCACACCCGAGTTCAAACGCGAAGCGGTCGCCTTGCTGGAGAGCAGCGGCCGGCCGCAGATGCAGGTCGCGGCCGAGCTCGGGATCCAGCCCTCGATGTTGCGGCAGTGGCGCGCCATGCTGAACGGGGCCTCACCCCCGCCGCGGCCGGCAGGATCGACGGGCGCCTCGCCACCAAGCCCGGTCGCATCGCCGTCCGATCAGGCCGCCGAGATCGCTCGGCTGCGACGTGAGCTCGACCGCACGCGCATGGAGCGCGACGTGCTAAAAAAAGCCATCGGCATCTTCGCGGAGATGCCCAAGTGACCTTTGCCTTCATCGAGCAGCATGCACGCACGTGGCCGGTGCGTCTCATGTGCCGCGTGCTCGGAGTGTCACCCAGTGGCTTCTACGGCTGGCGGTCACGGCCCGAGAGCGCCCGCTCGGCCTCCAACCGCCAGCTCCTGGACGACGTCCAGCGCATCCATGCCGCCCATCATCGGCGCTACGGTGCCCCGCGCGTGCATGCCGTCCTGCGGGCCGAGGGCCGGTCTGTCAGCCGCGGGCGGGTGGAGCGCCTGATGCGCCAGCACGGCATCCGCGCCCTGGCGGGGCGTCGGTTCCGGCCGTGCACGACCGACAGCCGCCACGATCTCCCGATTGCCCCAAACCTCCTGAAGCAGGATTTCTCGGCCGCGCGGCCCGGCACGGTCTGGCTGGCCGACATCACCTACCTGCCGAGCGGCGAGGGCTGGCTGTACCTGGCCGCCGTCCTCGATCTGGCCACGCGCAAGATCGTCGGCTGGTCGATGCGCGATCACATGCGGGCCGAGCTGAGCGTGGCTGCGCTGATGATGGCCGCCCAGCGGCAGCGACCGGCCGCAGGGCTCATCTGCCACTCGGATCGCGGCAGCCAGTACGCAGCCGAGACCTACCGCAAGCAGCTCGCCAGCATGGGGGCGAGGCCGTCGATGAGCCGGACAGGATGCTGCTACGACAATGCCCCAATGGAGAGCTTCTTCCACACTCTCAAGGTCGAGCTCGTTCATCAGCGGCGATGGGCAACCCGAGATGAGGCGCGACGCGACCTGTTCGCTTACATCGAGGGCTACTACAATCGGCAACGCATCCATTCGGCGCTCGGCTATCTCACGCCCGAGCAGGCCGAGCAAAACGCGAGCTAAACTCCCCGTGTCCGCGAAATCAGGGGAGGATCA
>NZ_JBFUGA010000202.1:0-3968 GCF_056403155.1 Methylobacterium sp. P3_A11 | reverse complement strand
ACGGCGTCGCGGGGGGGCTTCGGGGGCCGCACCGGGGCCGCGGCGGCCGCGCCCTGGGCGCCCCAGGGATCGCGCGCTCCGGCATCGTCGCCGCGGTTGCGGGCGGCGCGCTCGGCGGCGTCGCGGGCGCTGGTGCGCGGTCCTGTGCGGGCGCGGTCGTCGGTCCGGAACTTGCCGGCTTGGGGTCTGCCAGACTGGAACTTGCCGGCCTGGGACTTGCCGGCCTGAGGCTTGCGCCCCTTCGGCCCGCCGCTTTTGGGAGGTCGTGTCGTCATGATTCCGCCGGGACCCGTCTCCGCTTCGGACGGGGCGTCCGGGCGCGTGGGCCGCGGCGTCGCGGACGTCCGGACCGATGGGGTTTACCCGGCTGTAGCATCGCCGGCGCGCAGCGGCAAAGGCGCCGGATGATCGACGCCGCTATCCCGGCCCGCCGCCCCAGGCCGCACGGAGCCAGGGCTTCAGACCTTTCGGGAAGAGGTCCAGTCCGCCCGCGACGTCGAGGCCGTCCAGGTCGCACCACCGCGCCATGCACGCCATTCCGCAATCCTCATGGAAGACGAAGCAGTCCACACCCTCGAACCGGCCGGGCGGCAGAGCGATCGGAAAGAGGAACAGCACCTCGTGCCCGACCTGCCCTTAATGCGTGACGATGTTTCCTACGACGCGGGGACCGCCGAGCACCGAAACGGTGACGCCGAGCTCCTCCGCGAACTCCCGGATCAGGGCGTCCTCGGCGCGCTCGCCGAACGCGACGCCGCCGCCGAGGACGCCCGTGAGGCGCCCGTCATCCGCATGAATCTCTGCCGCCAGCAGGCTTGTTGCCGCGCCGGGGCAGGCCCAGCGCCTTCACGCAGATCTCCGGAAGTAGGCGCCAGAGCGTCATCCCGCACCGGCTAACCCGACCTCAACGGAGTCGCAACGGCCGGCGGCGCGCACCCGCCGGTCCACCGCAACAACCGGACACACGGTTGACGCCCGGACGCGCCAAGGCCAAGCTGACACCCGACGGTTCCCTTCGGGGATCAAAAGGGAACGCGGTGAGGGCTYGCCCCGAAGCCGCGGCTGCCCCCGCAACTGTRAGCGGCGAGCCCTTCACCACCACGTCACTGGGTCACCCCGGGAAGACGGTGCGAGGGCGGCGACCCGYGAGCCAGGAGACCTGCCGTCAGCCGTGGTCACACGCGAAACGCGCCGGGCGGGGTGTCCTGGCGGGTGTCGAGGCGCCCGCGCGCGAGCACGGACGCCAAAGCCTCGTTCGCGGTGACGTGCCACAGCAAGCGCGCCCGCGACGCCGTTCCCGATGTCCATCTCCGCAATTCCGGTTGTCGTGCCCCGATCACGGGACGCCTCCGCGCCCGCCAAGGCGCGAGCTTCCGGATGGCTCAGCATTTGTAATGTTATTACACTGCTTGTAGGACGTCGGGGCCGGCTCGGGCCGCGCATGGACCGCATGCCGCCATGTTCTCATCGACGCATCGTCCCCGCTCACGCGGGCTCGCTCCGGTCTCCGGGGTTCTCGTCGCGCTCCTCACAAGCCCGGCCGCCGCGCAGGAGGCCGTCACTCTGGACCAGCTCTCCGTTGCGGGTGCGGGCGGTGATCCGGACCGCGTCACGCCGAACAGCCTCAACCTGCACACCCCCGACCGGACCGCGAGCCGCCTCGGCCTGACGCCGCTGGAAACGCCGGCCAGCCTCGACATCGTGTCGGGCGAGACCGCGCGGCTGCGCGGCCAGGACACGATCGCCGAGGCCGTGACCCAGGATGCCACCGGCATCACCACGATTGCGTCGCCCGGCAACGGCAACGGCGCCTTCACGTCCCGCGGCTTCGCCGGCCCGAACTCGATCCAGCAGCTCTACGACGGCACGCGCTTCTACGTCGGCGCCAACACCGTGACCTTCCCGTTCGACACGTGGAACGTCGAGCGGATCGAGGTGCTGCGCGGGCCGTCCTCGGTGCTCTACGGGGACGGCGCGATCGGCGGCGTCATCAACGTGGTGCCCAAGAAACCGGTCTTCGTGCCGATCAACGCCGCGCGCGCCGTGGTCGGCACGGACGGCGTCGCGCGCCTCGCCTTCGATTCCGGCGGCGGGATCGGCCAGGCGGAGTACGGCGACACCTTCGCGTACCGCCTCAACGTCAGCGGCAACCGCGCCGACGGCTGGATGCGGCCGGAGGGCGACTTCCGCAACCTCGCCGTCTCCGCCGCCCTGCTGTTCCGGCCGAGCGCCGACCTCGCGTTCACCCTGAGCCACGATCTCGGCTACCAGGAGCCCGCCCGCTACTGGGGCACGCCGCTGGTCGAGGGACGCATCCCGGATCTCATCCGGTTCAACAATTACAACGTCCGCGACGCGAAGATCACCTGGGCCGACAACTGGACCCAGCTCAAGACCGAGTGGTCGCCCTCGGCCGACATCACGATCCGCAACACCGCCTACCGGCTCACCAGCCGGCGCCACTGGCTCGACGTCGAGCAGTACAGCTACAACCGCGGCACCGGGCTCGTGGACCGGGGCGACTACCTGGAGATCTACCACAGCCAAGAGCAGGTCGGAGACCGCCTCGACGCAACGTTCCGGGGCAGCCTGTTCGGATTGCCGAACCAGTTCGTGGCCGGCTTCGACGTGAACCACATCGATTTCCGGCACACCAACAACTTCTACTTCGATCAGGTCACCAGCGTCCCACTCGTCGGCTACGATCCGGGCCTCTTCCCCCAGAACGGCCGGGCGCGGCCGGCCTACGCCACGCAGACGAGCCAGGCCTCGGTCTTCGCCGAGGACCGGGTCATCCTGTCGGACAAGCTCTCGTTCCTCACCGGCGTGCGCCTCGACGTGCCCAAGCTAAACCGGGAGGACCTGCAGACGGGATCGCGGTTCGAGAAGACCTACCGGGCGCTGGGCTACCGGTTCGGCCTCGTCTACAGCCCGACGCCGGACAGCGCGCTCTACGCACAGTACAGCTTCGCCACCGATCCGGTGAACAGCCTGATCACGCTGAATCAGTCGCTGGCCGGCTTCAAGCTCGCCACTGGCGATCAGGTCGAGATCGGTGCCAAGGGTCTGGCCTTCGACGGCGCCGTGGAATGGACCGTCGCCGGCTACCGGATCGTCAAGGACAACCTGATCTCGGCGATCCCGGGCCAGCCGACCCTGTCCACGCAGGTGGGGAGCCAGTCCTCGCAGGGCTTCGAGCTGGCGCTGGGTTGGCGTTTCGCGCCGGGCTGGCGCCTCGACGGCAACCTCGCGCTGCTGCACGCGCAATACGACCGGTTCGACCAGACGGTGGGCGGCGCCACGGTCTCGTATGCCGGCAACCAGCCGATCGACGTGCCCGAGCGCGTGGCCAACCTCTGGCTGACCTGGGACGTATTCCGCGACTGGACCGCGCGGGTCGGACTCCAGAACGTCGGACAGGTCTACAGCGACTTCGGCAACACGGCCCGGCGCCCGGCCTACAACCTCGTCAACGTGGTCCTGGACCATCAGGTCACGGAGGCGTCGCGCCTGTCGCTGCGGGTCTACAACCTGTTCGACAAGGTCTACGCGATCAGCGGCAACGCCGTGAACGGGGTGGGCACCAACTGGCTGCTCGGGCGCCCGCGCTCGGTCGAGGTCGCCTATACGGTGACATGGTGAGCCTGCCGCGCCGGCTCGGCAAGACGGGACGGCGCTGGCTGATCCTGTTCCACCGCTGGGCCGGGATCGCCGCCGGGCTGTTCTTCGCCCTGTGGATCGGATCCGGGCTGGTGATGCTCTACGTGCCGTTCCCGACGCTCACCCAGGCCGAGCGCCTGTCACGGATCGCGCCGATCGCCTGGGATCAGGTCACGGTCCCACCGGACGACGCGCTCCGCGCCGCCGGCCTCGGCGGCGTGCCGGCCGCCTTCGGCCTGGAGATGCGGGGCGGCGAGCCCGTCTACCGGATCGCCGACCGCGACGGCGCCCGGGCCACGGTCTCGGCG
>NZ_JBFUGA010000201.1:0-4042 GCF_056403155.1 Methylobacterium sp. P3_A11 | reverse complement strand
TTATGCGCGAGCGGGCCGAGATCATGGACGAGCGCGCCAACGGGCTCAAGAAGCTCGCGGATGCCTGGCAGCCGCTCTACCAGACCCTCTCTCCAGATCAGAAGAGCCGGATGCGCGTGGTCGTCACCCGGGTCATCGGGGGATTGCGGGACGCCGCAGAGAATCGCCGCAAGGAGCTCATGGACGATGACGACGACGACGAGGGCTGAGTGAGGATTCGCCTCACCCGCCTCTAGGGCGGGTGAGGCGACGTAGACGGTGACCGAGAGCAGGGGCGCGGGTCCCGCCAGGGTTGTCGCGCTGTCCGATGTTGCCGACGCCCCGAAGCCCTGGAGGCGGGACGATGCCACGGCCGCTTGCCCTCGCCGGGTTAGCCTTCACCCTGATGATCAGCGCCTCCCGGGCCGATACAGGCAGCCCGATCCGGACCGTCTACCAGGTTCCGAAGACCGCGCAGGCACAGGAGATATACCGGGAGATGCGCGCACGCCGCGTCCTTGAGGGCTTGCGCGAGATCATCGGTATGGTCCGGCTGCCGCGGGCCATGACCTTGCGCCTGTCCGAGTGCGACGGCGAGAGCAACGCCTGGTACGAGCCCAAGACCCGCTCGGTCACGGTCTGCTACGAATACATCCAGGATGTTCGGGACAGGGCCGATAAGGCCACCTTGCCCGCCGGCCTGACCTATCACGACGCGCTGTTCGGCACGCTCGCACAGGTCTTCCTGCACGAGACTGGGCACGCCCTGTTCGATCTGCTGGACGTGCCTGTGCTCGGCCGCGAGGAGGACKCCGCCGACCAGTTCGCCGCGCTCGTCCTGCTCCGCCTGAAGCCGGCCCAGGCCCGGCAGATCATCGCGGGCAGCTCCATCCTGTTCACGAGCTACGGCGCGGAGGACAAGCAGGAGAAAGCCACCTTCGCAGATGATCACGGCCTGTTCTATCAGCGCCTATACAACCTGCTCTGCCTCGCATACGGCTCGGACCGGCGCGCCTTCGGCTACCTGGTCGAGCGCGGCGACCTGCCTAAGGAGCGGGCAGAGAACTGCAGGGGTGAGTACGGCCTGGCGGTGCATGCCATGGACAGGCTGTTTCGCAATCATCTCCAGGGCGGCCAGATGGGGCGCGAACGGATACGGCGGGGGTTTCGCTGGGTCTACTGAGCGCGGACGCGCAGCCCAAGCCAGACTTCCTCCGGCACCGCTTCTGGCCACGGCCCGGCGTCTCCGTTGGCCGGTTGGATGAGGACGCCGGGGACACAGGCTGCACTGGGTCACGCCAGGGTGGCCAMACCCGTAGGACGMTGGCGCGACCGCTCAGTAGGGCACRCAGCCGCCGTAATTCGCGTCGTAGTAGCTGTAGGCGCCACACCCGCCGCCGTAGTAGCGGTGCGCSCCATAGGCGGCMGCGCCGACACCGGCCGCCGCGAGGCCATAACCGCGGTAGCCATAGCGCCCATACCCACCTCTGTASCCGTAGCGGCCATACCCGCCACGATAGCCCGCCACGCCGCCCCGGTAGCCGCCATATCCGCCCCGGAAGCCGCCGCGATAGCCACCCGCCACGCGCCCTCCGTGGAACCCGCCCCCTCGGAAGCCGCCGCCCCGCATCCCGGCTCCATGGAATCCGCCCCCGCCCCGGAAGCCGCCGCCCCCCCCGCGAAATCCGCGCGCGTCCGCCGTGACGCTGGTCAGGATCAGGGCGCCGATGCCCGTTGCCGCGATAAGGATCTTGTTCATGGGGCTGTCTCCTTGCTCGGGACGTGCTGAAGGCAGTCCGCGCCCAATCCGCGTGATCGGGGCGGACCTAGGGCCCGCGCAGCATCAACCCTTTGCTGTTGGGCACACTAACGCCGGGCCGGACGCCCCGCTTGATCCGACGAGCCGCACACGGCCCGCGATGTGGAGCTTCGTGACCGCAGACGAATGGGGTCAGTTGCTGGCCTGCCCGACCTCGACCAGGACATCCTCGAGATACACCTGGATCCGGCCTATGCCGTCCGCGCTTGGTCCTTTGATGCTGAAGCCGATCAGCTCGCCGCGTGCATGAACCCTGCGGATCAGAGTTTCCGCCTTGGCAGCCAGCTCGCGTTCGGTCGGCGCGCAGGATGCTGCCCGTCTCGCACGTCGTAATCCGGACTTCGAAGATGGGCGACTCACTCATGTTAATTGCCATGCTTCGCTCGCAGTGGGGCGAAAACATGGTCGAATGGCCGCCGACACTCATCACACGAGCGATGCCGAGGTAGGGAGGCGATGCTCGTCCTCGGAAACAGAGCCTTTGCCTGCCCCGAACACTGGATCCGTTGCGATTACGTTTGAGAGGCTCGGTTCCAAGCCAATGACAGCCAAGTTTACTTGGGTATTTTGAATTGAAAGTTCTCGGAGCGTCCCGAGTGATCAAGCACCGTGGATCCTTATGGCCATACTACATCAGGGTGCCGGGCTCGGCGTTCGCCCACCACTTATCTAGGGAGGAGACCATGTCTACCATGCTCGCTCGCGCAACGGGCCTGCTCACCGCAGTTGGCGTTGCGACGGCAGGTCTTCTGACTGGCTCGCTGGCGCTGGCTGAGCCGCTCGTGCTGCGCGTCAATCCGCATCTCGGGGATCAAGGCGTTCTGATGCAGGGTGACGAGAGCGGGACGATCCAAACGCTGTTCGATGCGGGACCTCACTACAGCGAACCGAGTGGCGTGCGCGTCGGGCGAGGCAGTGTGATCCCCGGCTGGCTGGGGTTGGGTTCATTTCAGAATGTTTCACTCGCGGGGCTGAACCCGACTGGCTACTACGGCTACTACATATCTCCCGATGACCGCGCGGTCGTCATCGACCTCGACTCGCACCGGGTTTTCCGCGTGATCTCACGCTGATGCCCTGAATTGGGCGGAGCACGCCAGCGGGCACCGATAAAGGCGGCATTGTAGGATAAGGGGACTGGTCCACCGCATCGGGCGGCTGATGGCTGATCTGGCGGGACGGCATGAACGCTCAGGTGCTTGCTGTTTTGGGGTACCGGGAGACGGTGATGCGCGACACTCTGATCGTGCCACAACTCAGGGTCTCTGCCCTGCTCCGCTACGGTCTCATTCTTGTGCTTCTTGCCACGACCGAAGCGGCCTTCGCGCGCCCTATAATCACCGCTTCTAAATCGGTAAAAGTGCCCACCAGTTCAGCGTCGCCGCCCAGTTGCATGCACCTGAGAAGAAAGGCGTTTCATCTCGTGGAGGGCTGGTCCGTGAGGACCGTTGCCATCGTGTGCAAGACTGTAACAGCTGCTCTTCGCCGATCGGGCAACCGCAGCTTCACGAGCATGGGGCCGAATAAAAATATAAACGCTAAATAGGTCCGGCTCGTGTGCCAGCCCAATTAGCTAGAGCACTGGCGCAATCGTGCAACCTGGAGACTCAAAGCTGCTTTGGAAGAACACGAAATAATAGCCATCGTTTCGGCCAGCCTTATTAAAATCCCACGTATTTTGCGCTAAAATGGACACGCGTGCCACCGTTCAGACCGAAAGCGGATCCCATCGAGAGGCTGTTTGGATCGTATTCACCCGGCTCGCTATCGAGATGGCTTTCTGCGCCCTGTGCTCTCTCATCTTCTAACGGTTAGGTTTTGCAAGCAGGAGGATTGGAGATGAGAATGCTAGGTTCCTATCTGATGCTAGCTCTCGGGATGTTTCCAGTCGCAGTGCTCGCCCAACACTCACCTGCTCGTGAGGCTCTCAAACAGAGCTGCACCGGCGACTACTTGGCACACTGCAGTCAGTTTCCTCCAGGCGGACCCGAGGTCGAAGCATGCTTCCGGGTCAAGCTCAAGCAGCTGTCGCTCGGGTGTTCGACTGCTATCTCGGCCTACAAGCGCGATCAGAAATCGATAAGAAAGGTCAGCGTGGCCCGCTGAGGATGGCTCCGGCAGCGCGAGCCGGAACTTCGGCGGGTTTGCCGGCAACGACAGCTTCCGCACCGGCTGGACCGCAGGCGGCGGCATCGAGTTCGCGCTGGCCAACGACTCGTTCCTGAACTTCTTCCGCTCCTCGGC
>NZ_JBFUGA010000200.1:0-4205 GCF_056403155.1 Methylobacterium sp. P3_A11 | reverse complement strand
CTGCAGGGCTTCACGTCGCCAGGCTCAGCCCAGCGGTTCCTGTCGATGCACGCGGCCACCTACAACACCTTCACCGTTCCCCGCCACCTCGTCTCAGCCCCCACGCACCGACTCTTCCGAGCCGAGGCGTTCGCGACGTGGCGCAGGGCGGCTGGCGTGGCGGCTTGAAACTAGCCAGCGTACGATTTCCTGCGGCTACGTCCGACAACGTGACAAGCCCCCATGTCGGCCGCCTTCGGGGCATTCCACTGCGAACAGGCCGGACAGACCTTCATAACGATGCGAGAGCCATGAACGAACGCGAGGCCGCGACCACGGAAGGTGGTCTTGCCTTGGGGAAGGTCGTTCAACATCGGCCCTCATTGCGGACTGATGCAGGTTGGAGTCAATGAACCGTAGAGGTTCCCCGCCTTGTTCCATCTGCACAGCTCGCGGACAACAGGACCGGATCATATGGGCGGATCAAGGCCCAAGCCCTCGGTCTGGTCTGGCCACGGACTATGGCGCGGAGCGAGATAGAGGGACGACATTGCCTCCTCGCGTAGAAATCGCGACCGCCGAAGCCGTTCTCTCGATAGCGACGATGAGCGCTGCGGGCTTGTAGGGCTTTGAGATCAGCGGGAAGCCTTCCTTGATCGCCCTGGCCGCCTGATCGCTGTAGCCGGTCGCAAGCAGTACTGGCAGAGCGGGCCAGTGGCTGCGCACATACTGCGCCAAATCGAACCCGTTCATCTCTCCTGGCATCACCAGATCGGACAGGATCACGTCGAAGGGCTGCCCCGAGTTCAGGACGTGCAGGGCTTCCGAAGCGTTGGCGCTCCTCACGACCGTGTGGCCCCGCTCAGCCAGCACCGAGGCCGCGACTTCCGCCACCTGCGCATTGTCCTCAGCCAGCAGAACGCGAAGCGGGCGCACGACCTCGCCAGGATCGTTGCCCACCCGTTCTAGCTCCACAACCTGCTCCCGCGATCGTGGCAGCGAGATCGTGAAGGTCGTACCTTGGCCGACTTCACTCGCGATGCGCACGGAGCCGCCTGACTGCTGGGCGAAGGCGTAGACCTGCGGCAGCCCCAGCCCCGTACCCTTGCCCACGTCCTTGGTACTGAAGAACGGCTCGAAGGCGCGGGCGACCACCTCGGGCGGCATGCCGGACCCGGCGTCACTCACCGCGATCGCGACGCTCTGTTCAACGTCACTGCCGGGCGCAGTGACATTCTCCGTTCTGATCCGGAACTGGCCACCTCTGGGCATGGCGTCGCGCGCATTCACCGCGAGGTTGATCAGTGCGATTTGAAGCTGGGCCGAATCAACCTCTGCGGGCCAAAGCTCATCCGCGAGATCGAACACCATGTCGATGTCCCCTCGCAGCGACTGCCTCAGCATGTCGTCCATGTTGAGGATCAGCCGGTTCAGGTCCAGAACTTCGGGCTGGTGCATGTGGCGACGCCCAAAGGCGAGCAACTGCTGGGTCAGCTTACGCCCCTGCTCCACCGCCTGGACCGCGTTGTCGATCAGGCGCTCGCGTCGCTGCTCCGGCGCGCGGCGCAGGAGATCGAGGTTGCCGAGGACAACGGTCAGGATGTTGTTGAAGTCGTGTGCCACGCCGGAACTCAGGCCCCCAAGCGCCTCCATCTTCTGCGCCTGCAACAGCGAGGCGCGCCCCTTCTCCAGGGTCTCCTGCGCATTCCGCCGGTCGGTGATGTCGCGGGTGACCTTGGCGAAGCCGACAAGCCGCCCGGTATCGTCGCGGATCGCGTCGATGACCACGCTCGCCCAGAAGCGGGTGCCGTCCTTGCGCACCCGCCAGCCTTCGGCCTCGAACCGGCCTTCCCGTCTTGCCGTCTCCAAAGCCCTGACAGGCACCCCGGCTTCCCGGTCCTCCTCGGTGTAGAAGCGGGAGAAGTGCTGCCCGACGATCTCGGCTTCCGTGTAGCCCTTGATGCGAGCCGCCCCCGCGTTCCAGTTGGTCACGAAGCCGCCAGGGCTCAGCATGAAGATGGCGTAGTCGGTGACCCCCTGCACGAGTAGCCGGAAGCGCTCCTCGCTCTGGCGAAGCGCCTCGCGTGCGACTTTCTGCCCGCTGATGTCCCGCGTGATCTTGGCGAAGCCAATGAGCGTACCGGACGGGTCGCGGATCGGGTCGATGATGACGTGCGCCCACATGCGGGTGCCGTCCTTACGCACGCGCCAGCCTTCCTGCTCAAAGCGCCCCTCGTTGGCCGCGGTCGCGAGCGCCCGTTTGGGCAACCCGGTCTGCCGGTCCTCCTCGGTGTAGAAGCGCGAGAAGTGCTGCCCGATGATCTCGGCCTCGGTGTAGCCTTTGAAACGCTCCGCCCCAGGATTCCAGCTTGTTATGATGCCGGTGGGATCGAGCATGTAGATGGCGTAGTCTGTCACCGACTGGACCAGAAGCCGGAAGCGCTGTTCGTCTGCGCTGTCGGTGGCGGCCCCAAACTGGGATGCCATGCATGTACCTCTCTGCGCGGCCCGACCCGTAGCAAAGAAATGCCCAAGCGTGTCGCCTACATCAAGCTCCAAAGTTGGATTTTCGTTCCCGGAACTGCCCCGAATAACGGGCGCCGGATGTGAAAATACAAAAACAAGTCTCAGTTTATACGTCTATAGTCTCTAAGATTTGTCTTCATAAACATTGCAAGCGGGTTTAGTGACTGCGCTTGATGCATCAGAAGGCGTGAGCAGTTAAGCGGGTGCAAGCCCGAAGCGTATGTCGGTCGGCCGTCGCCGCATGCGCTGATATAGCCCTGGCTCTACCCAGCGGCTCGATACGATGAGTAAGGCCGCCCTGGTGTTCCGGGTGCGGGCTTGTTGCGACTGCGCCGACGAGGCCGCACCGTGAGACCGTACCCCGGAGTTTCGGCGCTCAGCCCCAAGCTGATCGCTGGCAGCTACCTCGGCCGTTATGGTTAACAGATCGTTGCTGGCGGTCTGCGCTGGTCGTGTGTCGGCCCCGTCGCCCGATCTGATCACAGGCTGACGGGGCTCAATGCCGTTCCTCACGGCAGGGGCCAAATACGCAACACGGCCCGAGGGCAGAATGCGGGAGCGCGGTTACCCAAGCCTCAATAGCGGCCTCCGAGTTTACCCTGGAACGGGACCGCTCAGGCACTCTTCAGATTGGCGGCGCTCTCCTTACCGCTGCGGCGGTCGGTCTCCATCTCGTAGGAAATCTTCTGCCCTTCAATCAGGTTGCGCATGCCTGAACGCTCGACAGCGGAGATGTGCACGAACACGTCCTTGCCGCCGTCATCCGGCTGGATGAAGCCGAAACCCTTGGTTTCGTTGAACCACTTCACGGTGCCTGTAGCCATCGAGGTATCCTAATCATCGTCAGCGCATGAGGTAGGCGCTGTAGGCACGAACCGACTGTCTTGGCCGACCGTTCCGTAAGGGTGCGGAAGACGGGCTTGTCACGTTGTCGGACGTAGCCGCAGGAAATCGTACGCTGGCTAGTTTCAAGCCGCCACGCCAGCCGCCCTGCGCCACGTCGCGAACGCCTCGGCTCGGAAGAGTCGGTGCGTGGGGGCTGAGACGAGGTGGCGGGGAACGGTGAAGGTGTTGTAGGTGGCCGCGTGCATCGACAGGAACCGCTGGGCTGAGCCTGGCGACGTGAAGCCCTGCAGCTTGCGCTCTCGTCGTCGCACCGGGACGTGCGAGCTCTCGGCTCGATTGTTCGCCCGCTTCTCCTGAACGTGCGATGTCCGTTTCAAAGTCATCTCGCGAAGGGCAGCGCCGTAGGCCGGGCATTTGCCCGTGACCCACGCCTCGAGTTCCATGCCCTGCTTCGTCAGGAGCTTGCGCATCAACTTCTGGGCCGCGTGCTTGTCCCGCTTGGTTTGGACCAAGACGTCGAGCACCTCGCCTTCGGCATCGACGACGCGCCACAGGTACATCTGCTTGCCGCCGATCCGGACGAACACCTCATCGAGGTGCCAGCGCGCGTGCGGCTTCGGRCGCCKCKTCCGCAGYYCSCGCGCGATGACGGGACCGAAGGTGAGCACCCAGCGGCGGACGCTCTCGTACGTGACGATGATCCCGCGCTCGGCCAGGAGCTCCTCGACATCGCGGTAGCTGAGGGTGAAGCGAAGGTACATCCAGACGGCGCGCTGGATCACGTCACGTGGGAAGCGGTAGCCGGAGTACGAGAGCGGGCTCATACGGCCCGGCTACGACGCTCGATCGACCGC
>NZ_JBFUGA010000199.1:0-4318 GCF_056403155.1 Methylobacterium sp. P3_A11 | reverse complement strand
CGCGGGGGTCGCGCGCTCCATGCCCACGAGCCGCGCCGCCGACCGGGTCGCGGCCGCCCTCGGCATCGCGGCCTACGAGACCCCCACCGGCTGGAAGTTCTTCGGGAATCTTCTCGATGCCGGGCTGATCACCCTGTGCGGCGAGGAGAGCGCCGGCACCGGCTCGAACCACGTCCGCGAGAAGGACGGCCTCTGGGCGGTGCTGCTCTGGCTCAACATCCTGGCGGCCACCGGCGAGCGTGCCGACGCGCTGGTGCGGGCACATTGGCGGACCTACGGGCGCGACTACTACGCCCGCCACGATTACGAGGAGGTGGATTCGGACGCCGCCAACGGCCTGATGGACGCGYTCCGTGACAAGCTCGCCGGGCTGCCGGGCACCCGGATCGGCGACCTCACGGTGTCGACGGCCGACGAGTTCGCCTATCGCGACCCGGTTGACGGCTCGCTCACCGAGCGCCAGGGCATCCGGATCGGCTTCGCCGAGGACGCGCGGGCGGTGTTCCGGCTGTCGGGCACCGGCACCGCCGGGGCGACGCTGCGGGTCTATCTGGAGCGCTACGAGAACGCGCCGGACCGGCTCGACCTGCCGGTGGCCGAGGTGCTGGCCCCGGTGGCGGCGGCCGCCGGCGCGATCGCCGAGATCGAGCCCCGCACCGGAAGGCCTGAGCCGAGCGTGGTGACCTGAGGGGGGCCGGGAGACCGGGCCTCCGGTCCGCGCCGGGGCGACAGGCCGTCTTTGCGAGCGCAGCGAAGCAATCCAGAGGCGCCACGCTCTACGGCGGCGCGCCACCCTGGGTCGCTTCGCTGCGCTCGCGATGACGGCAGGGCCGGCGCCGATTTCTCAAACTAAGTCCTTCACCATGTGCACGGTGACGTCGTCGTCGCGGGTCCGGCCCGGTCCGTCATAGGGCGCCTCCCGCTCCACCCGGTAACCGAGCGCGCCGTAGAGGCGCAGGTTCGCCGTGTACTTCCTGTTGGTGTAGAGGCGCAGCCGCGCCAGCCCGGCCTCGGCCGCGACGGCGTCGGCCCGTCCCATCAGCCGGCTGCCGAAGCCCTGGCCCTGGAAGGCCGGATGAACCGCCACGTTGACGACCAGCAGGTGGTCGACCTCGGCCTTCGTCTCGATCAGGCCGGCGAGGACCGTGTCGGCCAGCAGCAGGTCGAAGCGGTGGTCCCGCACCGCCTGCGCGTAATCCGCCTGCATGGGAATCGGCAGGCGGCCGATCACCGGGATCCACTTGGTGTAGGCCRCCCTCACCAGCGTCCGGATCGCCGCCACGTCCGCGGACCCACCGCGCCGGACTGTCACTGCCTCGTCGATCCGACTGTCCATGGTTGACCGCAGCGCCCCCGTCCCCTAAAGACCCGCCCGTCGAGGGGGCTCCGGGCGGAGCCCCCTCGCGTTTTCACGCGCACCCGTGGGCGGGATCCTCCTGCCCTGTCGTCCCGGACATCCTGTCCGGGAAAAGGAGGGCGCGTTCCTCATTCTCGTCACGAGAGGACGCGAAACATGTCGAAGCGGATTCAGGCCAAGCACAAGCTCGACCGCCGCATGGGCCAGAACATCTGGGGCCGCCCGAAGAGCCCCGTCAACCGCCGCGAGTACGGCCCCGGCCAGCACGGCCAGCGCCGCAAGGGCAAGATGAGCGACTTCGGCACGCAGCTGCGCGCCAAGCAGAAGCTCAAGGGCTATTACGGCAACATCACCGAGAAGCAGTTCCGCCGCTACTACGCCGAGGCGATCCGCCTGCGCGGCGATTCCGGCGAGAACCTCGTCGGCCTCCTCGAGCGCCGCCTCGACGCCGTGGTCTACCGGGCGAAGTTCGTCGCGACCCCGTTCGCTGCGCGCCAGTTCGTCAACCACGGGCACGTCAAGGTGAACGGCGTCCGCGTCAACATCCCGAGCTATCAGGTGAAGGCCGGCGACCTCGTCGAGGTCAAGGAGTCGTCCCGTCAGCTCGAGATCGTCATCGTGGCGACCCAGCTCCCCGAGCGCGACGTGCCGGACTACATCGAGGCCGACCACGCCAAGATGACCGCCCGCGTCACCCGCATCCCCAGCCTGTCCGAGGTGCCCTACCCGGTGCAGATGGAGCCGAACCTCGTCATCGAGTTCTACTCCCGCTGATCCTGTCGCAGCGCGCGACCGATGGAGGGGCTGCCCGTGCGGGCGGCCCCTTCGCGTTTTCCGGAGCCTCCGTCCGAGGTGGGCTTCCGGTCTTCGGGAACCGGAGCCGCGTCCCGGTTCCGCCGTCCGGGCCGAGGCGCCGCGGCCTCAGCAGCCGTGGCAGATCGAGCCCATCGTGTGGCGCATCTTGCTGTCCCATGCCTTCGAGCGGGCCTCGGCCGCCTTCTGAGCCCTGATCATCTCGGCCTGGTTCACGGGCTGCGGCATCCCGGTGGCCGCGGTGCCGCCCGGGGGCTTGGTCTGGCCGGTGGCCGTGATGCGGCGGGCGGGCGCGGTACCGGCCGGAGCCGGGGACGCGGCCGAGCCCGGGTTCGCGCCCGACATCGGGCTCTGGGCCAGCGCCGGTGCCGCCCCGAGCAGGAGGCCGAGCAGCACCGCGGGACGAAGAATTGCCATGGACCTGATCTCCCCGGCGGAGGATCCCGTGCAGGCCCCGCCTCATCCGGCAGCGATCCTATCCGATCACGCCGTTAAAATCATGCCGTTGGCAGGCCCCCGATGAGCGCCGCACCACCGCCTCCGAACCGCCGGGACGCCGTCGCCGCCGCGCTGGCCCGGCTCGCCCCGCGCCTGCCGGATTTCGAAGCCGAGGCCGTCCTCGACCGGGCGCTGGCCAGTCCAGGCCTGCGCCGCGCCGCCCCCGAGACCGCGGCGCGCCTCGCCCTGGTGACGTACGCGCGCCACGTCTTCACCGAGTACGACGACCTGCTGGCCGACGGCTACGACCGGGACAGCGCCCGGCACTTCGTCCTCGACGACCTCAACGCCGCGCTCGTCGCCTGGGGCGCCGCGCCGATCCCCGAAGCGGCGGCGGCGGAGTCCGGCGAGCCGGAGGGCGATCCGCGCTGAGGTGGTCGCGCGGTGCGCCGCCTTGCTGTAGGAGAGCCGCCCGAGCCCGCCCGGCGCGGCTCTCAGAATCGGGCAGCCACACGATGAAGATCAGTGCGCGCAACGTCCTCAAGGGGACCGTCGTCTCGGTGGACAAGGGGGCGACCACCTCCCACGTCAGGATCGAGATCAGCCCCGGCCAAGTGGTCACCGCCTCGATCACCAACGAAGCCGTCGATGCCCTCAAGCTCGTCGCGGGCGGATCCGCCTACGCGGTGATCAAGGCCTCCGACGTGATGGTGGCGGTCGACTGAGGCGCACGGGTAGCGCGCCGGCCCCGCCGGGGCGCGAACCCCCGCTAACGCTGCGGCCCCGGATGCCGCTATGACATCCTGAGCGGCAGGACCCGGCGCGAGGCGGCAGCGGGTTCGGACCGGAGGAGTTCCACGCGTGCAGAAGACCGTGCTCGGCATCGAGACCACCTGCGACGAGACCGCCGCCGCGGTTGTCTCGGTCGACGAGGAGGGCGTCGGTCACATCCGCGCCAACGAGGTGCTGAGCCAGATCGCCGAGCACGCGGCCTATGGCGGCGTCGTGCCGGAGATCGCCGCCCGCGCCCATGTCGAGGTGCTCGACCGGCTGATCGCCCGCGCCCTCGACCGGGCCGGGATCGGCTTCCCCGATCTCGATGGAATCGCAGTGGCGGCCGGACCCGGGCTGATCGGCGGCGTCCTGGTCGGCCTCGTGACCGCCAAGACCCTGGCGCTGGTGACCCGCAAGCCGCTGCTCGCCGTGAACCACCTGGAGGCCCACGCCCTCACCGCGCGGCTCACCGACGGGATCGCGTTCCCCTACCTGCTGCTGCTGGTCTCTGGCGGCCATACCCAGCTCGTGGCCGTGCGCGGAGTCGGCGATTACGTGCGGCTCGGATCCACCATCGACGACGCCATCGGGGAGGCCTTCGACAAGGCCGCCAAGCTCCTCGGCCTCGGCTACCCGGGCGGCCCCGAGGTCGAGCGCATGGCCGAGACCGGGGATCCCGAGCGCTTCGCCCTGCCCCGGCCGATGCTGGGCCGGCGCGAGGCCGACTTTTCCCTCTCCGGCCTCAAGACCGCGCTTCGGATCGAGGCCGAGCGGATCGCGCCGCTCGCCGAGCGCGACGTGGCCGACCTCTGCGCGGGCTTCCAGGCGGCCGTGGTCGACGTGATCGTGGACCGCGCCCGGGTCGCCCTGCGCGCCTTCTCGGGCGTGGCCGGCCGGCCCACCGCCCTGGTGGCGGCGGGGGGCGTTGCGGCCAAC
>NZ_JBFUGA010000198.1:0-4325 GCF_056403155.1 Methylobacterium sp. P3_A11 | reverse complement strand
CCGCGTGGGCGAGGAGGCCGCCGATCCGGACCACGCGCGCGGCCCCGAGCGGAAGGCTCTCCGGATGAAGGTCGTCGAGGTGCAGGAGCAGGGCGGCCGCGCCGTCCGGCGGGGCGTCGGCGGGGGCCAGGGGCACCTCCCGCGGGGGCATCGCCTCCTCCAGCGGCGCGGCCGTCTCGTCGAGCCCGGCGGGATCGTGGCGGCCCTCCGTGTAGCGGCGGATGTTGTCGCGGCGGGCGCGGTAGGACTTGCCCGGGGTGTGGAGGCCCGCCACCCACCGCCAGGACAGGGTGTTGCTGGCCGGATCGCCGTCGAGGAGATGCCGCAGGAACAGGTCCGCCCCCAGTTCCCAGGGCAGGCGCAGGGTGAAGATCCAGATCGACGCGAACCACATGCGGGCATGGTTGTGCAGCCAGCCGGTCTCGACGAGCTGGGCGGCCCAGGCGTCGAAGCCGTCGAGCCCCGTGCACCCCGCCGCGGCCCCCTCGTAGGTCCGGCGCAGGCCGGGCTCGGCCGCGAGACGCGCCCGCGCCGCTGCCAGCCCGTCGCGATAGGCCGTCCAGGCGCCCGGGTGGGTCTCGAGGTGACCCTTGAAGTAGGTTCGCCAGAACACCTCGGAGACGAAGCTCTCCGCCCCCTTCGGGCCGAAGGCGCGCTGCGCCGCCCGGGCGACCTCGTCCTCGGTCAGCAGCCGGCGGCGCAGGTAGGGCGACAGCACCGAGGTCGTCGGGGTCCCGTCGGGTCCGCGATCCGTGTTCCGGTCCGCCGCGTAGGCCGCGCCGGGGCCGGACAGGAAGGCGGCCAGGGCCTCGAGGCCGGCGGCGCGGGTCATGGGGAGCGGAGGACGGGGCATGCCCCTGATCTAGGCCCCGCGCCGCGATCGTCAGCCTGTCGGAGCCCGGACGAGCGTCACCCGATCCCCGATCCGCCCGGACGTCAGGGGCGCCCGCCCTTCGGCTGCACCCGCTTGGCGCCGATGACCTTGCGCAGCATGCGGGAGACCTGATCGGCGGAGTAGGGCTTGTGCAGCAGCTCGAAGCCGCGGGTCCCCTCCTGGGCGAGGACGTGGCTGTAGCCGGAGGCCAGCACCACCGGCAGGTGCGGCATCCGCTCCCGGAGGAGCCGGGCCAGCGCGATCCCGCCCATGCCGGGCATGACCACGTCGGAGAACACGACGTCGAAGACCGCGCCGTCGGTCCCGAGCTGATCCAGGGCCGCCTCGGCATTCGCCGCCCAGGTGGTCTCGTAGCCGAGATCCTCCAGGATCTGCGTGGCGAAGCGGCCGACCTCGATGTTGTCCTCCACCACCAGCACCCGCTGCCCCGCGCCGCCGGGATCGACGGCGTCCGTCTCGGCGGCGGCGTCGCCGCCGGAGCCCTCGGGCTCGACCTGCGGCAGGTAGAGCGTGAAGGTGGTGCCGCGGCCGGGCGCGCTCTCGACCGCGACGTCCCCGCCGGATTGCTTGGCGAAGCCGAACACCTGGGACAGGCCGAGGCCTGTCCCCTTGCCGACCTCCTTGGTGGTGAAGAACGGCTCGAACACCCGGGCCAGCACGTCGGGCCCGATGCCCGAGCCGGTATCCGTGAGCGAGACCGCCGCGAACGGGCCGGGCGCGCCGGCATGGCCGCGGATCGGCGGCAGCGCCGCGCCGCAGCGCAGCCGCAGGGTCAGCGTGCCCGCGCCGTCCATCGCATCCCGGGCGTTCACCGCCATGTTGACCAGGGCGGTCTCGAACTGGCTGAGGTCGACCCGGATGAAGCAGGGATGGTCCGGCAGGTCGGTCACGACGGTGATGCGGGCGCCCGTGACCGTGTCGAGCAGGTCGGCCACGCTGCGCAGCCGCGCCCCGACATCGAGCGTCTCGGGTTTCAGCGCCTGCCGCCGCGCGAAGGCGAGGAGCTGCCCGGTCAGCTTGGCCGCGCGGTCCACCGTCTCCGAGACGGCGTTGAGGTAGCGGGAGCGCCGCTCCTCCGCCAGATCGGGCCGGCGCAGGAAGTCCACCGACGAGCGGATGATCGTGAGCAGGTTGTTGAAGTCGTGTGCCACCCCGCCGGTGAGCTGGCCCACCGCCTCCAGCTTCTGCGACTGCCGCAACGCCTCCTCGGCGTGCCGCAGCGCCTCGGCCTGGACCTTCTCGGCGGTGATGTCGCGGCCGTAGGCGTAGACCCGGTCCCCCTCGAGAGAGGTGCGCCAGGAGATCAGGCGGGGGGTCCCGTCCTTGTGCCGGTAGCGGTTCTCGAAGTCGGTGAGGTCGTGCGCGGCGGCGGCCGCGTCGAGCGCCGCCTGGGTCGGATCCGCATCCTCGGGCCAGACGAAGTCCAGGAAGCTGCGGCCCACCACCTCGGCCGGCTCGTGCCCGAGGATGGAGTGCCAGGCCGGGTTGACGGCGCGGAATATGCCGTCGGCTCCGACCACGGCGAGCAGATCGCGCGAGTTGCGCCAGACCCGGTCGTGCTCGGCCGTACGCTCGGCCACGCGCTGCTCCAGGGTCTCGTTGAAGCGCACGAGTTCGGCCATGAGCCGCTTCTGGTCGTCGATGTCGGTGCTGGTGCCGACCCAGCGGGCGACCGTGCCATTGGCCGCCAGGACCGGCTGAGCCCGCGCCAGGAACCAGCGGAAGGTCCCGTCGGCGCGCCGCAGGCGATACTCGGACTGGTAGTCGGTCCGCGACCGGACCGCTGCCAGCCATTCCTCGGCCACCCGCTCCTGGTCGTCGGGATGGATGACCGCCCGCCACCCGGCGCCGTCGAGGCTGCCCGGCGGCCGGCCCGCATAGGCATAGACGCGCTCGTTGAACCAGTCCGCGGCTCCGGCCGCGTCGGTCGCCCAGACGAAATTCGGCAGCACCTGCGAGAGGACGCGGAACTGCGCCTCGCTGGCGCGCAGGGCCTCCTCAGCCTGCTTGCGGGCGGTGATGTCGATCGCCGTGCCGACCACGCGCACGCAGCGCCCGTCCTCGAAGATCCCGCGCCCCTTGGCGGCGACCCAGCGCACGATGCCGTCCTCCAGGCCGACGGTACGGTACTCCACGTCGTAGACGGCACGCCGCACCGGATCGAGGGCGGAGGCGTAGGCCGCGCTCGTGGCCTCCCGGTCCTCGGGATGCAGGCCGGCGTAGTAATCGGCCATCGAGACCGGCACGTCGGCCGAGATCCCGAACATCGCCTTGACCCGCGCCGGCCAGAACAGGGTGCCGGCGACGACGTCGACGTCCCAGAGGCCGATCTCCGCCGCCTCGGTGGCGAGCCGCAGGCGCCGCTCGCTCTCCCGCAGCTGCTCCTCGGTCCGCCGCCGCGCCGTGTCGTCGAGATGCAGCCCGTCCCAGATCACGATGTCGCCGACGCGACGGGGCGCCGAGATGATACGGGTCCAGACGAGGCTCCCGTCCGGGCGCCGCATCGGCGCTTCGACGTCGAACTGCGCGAGGTCGCGGATGGCGGTCGCCTCCGCCGCGGCGATCCCGGCCCGGTAATCCGGCAGGATCAGGTCGTAGGCGGCGGCCGGATCGGCGAGCGCCGCCTCGGCCGCCACGCCGGTCATGCGCTCGAACCCCTGCGAGACGTAGAGGAAGCGCCGGTCCGAGCCGTCGAGGGGGGTGGCCAGCTGGAAGACGTAGCCCCCCGGGAGGTGGTCGGTCAGCGCGCGGATCCGCGCCTCCGCCTCGCGCAGGCGCTCCTCGGCCCGGACGCGGCCGGTCGTCTCCGTGCAGACGCAGAACATGCCGGCGACCCGGCCCGCCTCGTCGCGCACCGGCGAGTAGGAGAAGGTGAACCGGGTCGGCTCGTCGTAGCCGTTCCGGTTCATGACCAGCGGCATGTTCTCGGACCACGTCGCCGCGCCGGCGAGCGCCGAGTCGATCAGCGGCCTGATCTCCGGCCAGATCTCCGACCAGATGTTGCAGAAGCGGTCGCCGAGCGCCGCGGGATGCTTGTCGCCGAGGATCTCCGCGTAGGCCTCGTTGTAGAGGAACACGAGGTCGGGTCCGAACGCCACGAACATCGGGAATCGGGATCCGAGCATCAGGCTCACCGTCGCCTGCAGACAGGGCGCCCAGCGCTCCGGCCGTCCGAGCGGCGAACCCGACCAGTCGTGGGCGCGCATCCGGGCACCCATCTCCCCGCCATCCGCGAGGAAGGGTGGAAACGCGGTCCTCACGATCTCAGACATCGGATCCAGACGGGCTCCACGGTGTGTGTCCCTTGGCCTCACACCACCGGACCGGTCGCAGGACCGGCCGAGGCGGCGGCCATCGCGCCGGCGTGGCGGGCCGCGCGGCGTCCGCACCCCATCGGTGCCCCAGCACGCGGTGCGGCGCAACCGGGCCG
>NZ_JBFUGA010000197.1:0-4381 GCF_056403155.1 Methylobacterium sp. P3_A11 | reverse complement strand
CGCGGCCTCCGCGAGGCCGTCGTCCTCGGCCTC
This sequence comes from Methylobacterium sp. P3_A11, assembly GCF_056403155.1. Lineage (NCBI taxonomy): Bacteria > Pseudomonadati > Pseudomonadota > Alphaproteobacteria > Hyphomicrobiales > Methylobacteriaceae > Methylobacterium > Methylobacterium sp. P3_A11. The sequence continues at coordinate 4,348 of NZ_JBFUGA010000197.1, read as the reverse complement.
GCGCTGCGCCTCGCGGCTCGCGCGGAGCAGCCGGCGGGCGGCCTCCGCCTTGGCGGTCTCGGCTTCGTCCCGGGCGATCAGGCCGCGGCCCAGGTCGCGGTCGATCTCGGCGATCTGATCCTCGTAGAAGGCGGTCTCGGTGGCGAGCCCGGTCCCGCCGGCCTCGCCGGTCGGCACGGCGGCGCGCCGCGACATCGGCCAGAGCAGGCCGAGGACGGCCGCCGCGGTCATGGCCGCCAGGATGAACCAGATCGCCGTCATGAACCTTATCGCCAACGAGCCGGACCGGCCCGCCCCTCCCCACGCCATGTGGAGCCGGCAGCGTGAGGCCACGACGTCTCCCGACGGCGGCACGGTGTCACGCAAGTCTCCCGCGAAGACAAGGGGCAGGCCCGGGCCATGTGGCCGCGTCCCGCACCGGGGGTCGGCCGGCGGGGCGAGCGGCCTCAGTGCGTCGCCGTCCCCACGGGCGCGTCGCCCGGCACTTCCAGCACCGCCCGCAGGCCGCCGAGCGTCGCCTGCTCGAGGGTGAAGCGGCCCCGGTACAGGGCGGCGAGATCGGCCACGATCGAGAGGCCCAGACCCGAGCCGGGCTTCGATTCGTCGAGCCGGCGCCCGCGGCCGAGCACCGCCTGGCGGGCCTCCGGAGGCAGACCGGGACCATCGTCCTCGATGGCGACGACGAGGTGGGGATAATCGTGCTCGGCCACCGCCTCGGCCCGGATCGCCACCCGGCCGTGCGCCCATTTCGAGGCGTTGTCGACGAGGTTGCCGACCATCTCCTCGAAATCCTGGCGCTCGCCGCGGAAGCGCAGACCCGGCGGGACGTGGACATCGTAGGCGATGTCTTTGTCCCGGTAGATTTTTCCGAACGTCCGCACGAGGCCGGCCAGCGCCGGCTCGACCTCCGTCGATGTCCCCAGGGTGCCGGCGAGCGCCGCGGCGCGCGCCCGGTCGAGGTGGTAGTTCACCTGATCGCGCATCACGGCGGCCTGCTCGCAGATCTTCTGCGCCAGTTCCTCCGGCGCGTCCGAGGCGCCGACCTCGTTGACGATGATCGAGAGCGGCGTCTTCAAGGCGTGGGCGAGGTTGCCGACCTGCGTGCGGGCGCGCTCCAGGATCTCGCGATTGGTCTCGATCAGCAGGTTCACCTCGCCGGTGAGCGGGGCGATGTCGCGGGGATAGGTGCCGGTGATGCGGTCGGCCTCGCCCCGGCGGACGGCGCCGAGCGCGGCCCGCATCTTCTTGAGCGGCGCGAGGCCGAACCGGATCTGCAGCAGGGTGGTGATCGCCAGCGAGAGGCCGAGCAGTCCGAAGGTGATGGTCAGCGAGTTGCGGAACCGGTCGACGTCGTTGACGATCTCGTCGGCCGGGCCGGCGACGCGGACCGTGTAGCGGCCCTCCTCGCCGAGATCGACGTCGCGCTCCATGATCCGCAGCAGGCGCCCGTCCTGCCCCTTGCCGTAGCCCTGCCGGATCTGACCGACGCCGGCCTTGCCCTCCGGATCCGTGGCGGGCGGAAGCGGCACGCCGACCAGCGAGCGGGAGGTGCGCACGTCCCGCGGCTTCGCGTCGGGCTTGCCGACCTGCCAGTACCAGCCCGACAGGGGCAGGTCGAAGCGGGGGTCACCCAGCGAGAAGGTCCGGCTCTCGGGATCGTTCGGCGAGACGAGATCGGTGGCGAGGTTGTTGGCGAAGACCAGCAGCCGGCTGTCGAAGGAGCGCTCGGTGTTCTCGCGGTAGAGGGTCGTGAGGATCCAGGCCGCGATCAGCAGGATCGCGGAACTCGACAGGAAGGCCGACACGGCGAGCCGCACCGCGATGGAGCGGCGGCGTAGGGAGAAGAGGCCGATGAGGTCGATCATGGTCGCGTCGGTCGCTCAGCCGGGCGGCGGCGCATCGTAGAACACCGCGCCCCGCATCAGCGGGCGCGCCGTGCGGAAGAACGCGCCGCGCGCGGCCCGCCAGCCGTCGCCCTCGCGCATCACGGCGGCGTCGGCGGTGAGGATTCCCGACGGCATGCCGACCCGCAGGGCCGCGCCGGTGGCGCGCGCGGCCTCGTGGACGAGGCTGCCGTCGAGCCGGGCGGCGACCGCGAGGCACAGGGTGGCGGTGAGGGGCAGCGCTTGGTGCGGCACGCCGTTGGAGATCACCCGGGCGGTCAGGTCGATGTCGGCGGCGCGGACCGTGGCGCCGGAGAGGCTGCCGGCATCCCTCGGCGGCCCGACGAGGCCGACGAAGGGCACGTGGACGATGCCCGCCGCCGCCGCGAGGTCGGGCGCGATGCCCATCGCCACGGACCCGGCCCGGCGGATCTGCGCCAGGCGGTCGAGGAGGCCGGGCACCGACTCCAGGGCGGCGGGCAGTTCCGTGCCGGCGAGCCCGAGATCGGCGGCGCGGACGAATACGCAGGCATTGGCGGCGTCGACCAGCGAGGCCTCGATCGGGCCGAGGCCCGGCACGTCGAGGGTCTGGCGGACGGCGCCGGTGGGCAGGAGCCGGCCGGTCGTGGCGCCGCCGGGATCCAGGAAGTCGAGCTGGATCGGCGCGCCCGTGCCGGCGACGCCGGGGATCGCGAGGTCGCCGCGATAGACGCTGCGGCCGCCCCCCGCGGCGAAGCTGGCCGCGATCAGCTTGCGCGTGTTGGTGTTGAAGATCCGCAGGGACACCGGGCCGTCCGGGACGGCGATGAGCCCCTCGTCGACCGCGAACGGGCCGACCGCCGCGAGCATGTTGCCGCAATTGCCCGACAGGTCGATGCGGCCGTCGCGGACCACCACCTGCACGAAGGTGTACTCGAGATCGGCATCCGGCCGCGCGGAGCGCTCCACCACGCAGATCTTCGAGACCGACGACACGCCCCCGCCCATGCCGTTGAGCTGCCGCCCGAACGGGTCCGGGCTGTCCATGGCGGAGAGGAAGACCCGCTCCCAGGCGGCGAGGTCCCCCGGCACGTCCCGGCGGTGCAGCATCAGCGCCTTGCTGGTGCCGCCGCGCATGAACACGGCGGGCAGCGTGCCGGATCGGGCGGGCACGCTCACATCCGCGCCGGCGGCTGGTTCGGGTCCACGAGGTAGCCGAGGCCGCGCACGGTCTGGATCAGGTCCACGGCGAGTTTCTTGCGCAGGCGGCCGACGAACACCTCGATCGTGTTCGAGTCCCGGTCGAAATCCTGGTCGTAGAGGTGCTCGGTGAGTTCGGCCCGGGACACGACCCGGCCGGTATGGTGCATCAGGTAGGAGAGCAGCCGGTACTCGTGGCTCGTCAGCTTCACCTGGGCGCCGTCGACGAAGACCTTGCCGGAGCGCGTATCGAGCGTGACGGGACCGCAGGCGATCTGGCTGGTGGCGTGGCCGGCGGCCCGGCGCAGGAGCGCGCGGACCCGGGCCATCAGCTCCTCCATGTGGAAGGGCTTGGTGACGTAGTCGTCGGCGCCGGCATCGAAGCCGTCGACCTTGTCGGACCAGCGGTCGCGGGCGGTGAGGATGATCACCGGCGTCTTGACGCCGGCCCGGCGCCACTTCTGCAGGACCGTGACGCCGTCGGCCTTGGGCAGGCCCATGTCGAGGATGATGGCGTCGTAGGGCTCGCTCTCGCCGAGATAGCCGCCCTCCTCGCCGTCATAGGCCTTGTCGGCGACGTAGCCGGCCTCCTCAAGCGCGGCCACGACTTGCCGGTTGATGTCCTTGTCATCTTCCACGACCAGCAGACGCACGGCTCACTCCCCTCCGAAACGGTCCCGGCGCCCGCTCAATACTGTCCCGCGACGGTGCCGGTGCGCGCATCGACGATGACGTGCACGAAGTGACCGTCCCGACGCAAGGCGGTGAGCATGTACACGAGCGTGTCCTCGTAACGGCAGAGGCTCGCCCTCTGGATCTCGGCCCGGGGGATCACCGTGCGAGCCGCGCGGATCGCCGCCACCGGCGGGATCACCCGGCGTTCGCCGACCTCCTCGCGCATGTCGGCGGGGGACAGGCAGTTCTCGATCCGCAGGGGCGCCGGGCTGGAGACGGTGCCCGTCTGGGGAGCCGGCCCATCATCGGCCATGGAGCCGAGGCCGCCCGCGGCGAGGGCCGCGGCGGTCAGGCTGATGGCGACGAGGGCGATGGCGTAGCGCATTGCCGGGAGATGTGCGCCGAGGGCACTGAATGCGTCCTGAATACGTGGCCATAGGCGGCGCGGTTCGCGCGCTGGAGGCCGGCCGGCAAATCCTGATGTGATCGACTTCAAGGCGGGCGGCATCGTGCCGGCATTACGGCTGAGGGGCCGGCCGGTTCCGACGACCGGCCGGGTTCGCACCGGCGATGCGCGGCGGCTCGCCGCCCCGGCGCGGCCGCGGTCCCGC
>NZ_JBFUGA010000196.1:0-4382 GCF_056403155.1 Methylobacterium sp. P3_A11 | reverse complement strand
GGCTGGACCTCCATGCCGTGCTGCCGCTGGGGCCGATGCTGGTGCTGGCCTTCGCCCGGGGGCGGGTCGGCACCGCGGCATCCCTGCGCTGGCCGGCCCTGCTCCCCGTCCTGGCGGCCGCGATCGACGCGGTCGCGCTGCCCCTCGCGGCGTTGCGGCCGTGAGGCGCGCGCCGGCATCGTCCCGATCCGGGCGTCAGTCCCGGCCGAGGAAGTCCAGAAGCGCCCGGTTGAAGGCCTCGGGCCGGGTCACGCTGTGGGCGTGGCCCCCCTCGGGGGCAAGGGCGAGGCGGGCGTTGGGCAGCGCCGCCGCCAAGCGCTCGGACCGCGTATAGGGCACCAGCACGTCGTCCCGGGCGGCCATCACCAGGGTCTCGTGATCGATCGCTCCGAGGCGGTCCGCCACCGTGAAGCGCTCCAGGGCGCCGATGCGCGTGAGCACCGTCTCGGCCCCGGGGAAGTGCGCCAGGGCGTGCGCCTCGTCGGCCGCGACCCGCTCGGCCTCGGCCGAGAGCCAGGGCGCCGGGTACAGGAAGAGCGCCTGAGCCCGCACGAAGGCTTCCGGACCGCCCCCGGCCAGGATCGCCCGGCGGGCCGCGAAGCAGCGGCGCGTGGCCGGGTCCAGCGCGTCCCAGCCGTTGATCACCACGATCCGTCCGACTCGCGCGGGGGCGGTCAGCGCCATCTGGAGGGCGATCAGGCCGCCGAGCGCGTGGCCGACCACGTCGGCCCGGTCGATTCCGGCGGCGTCCAGAACCCCGAGCGCGTCCCGCGCCATGGCCGGGATGTCATGGTCCGGCGCGAGCCGGCCGGGCGATCGCCCGGTGYCGCGATGGTCGTAGGTAACGACCCGGAACCGCCCGGTCAGGGCCGCCATCTGCGGCGCGAAGTAGCCCGCCGCGCCGCCGAGCCCCGGAGACAGCAGCACCGGGCGCCCGTCCGCCGCGCCCGCCACCGCGTGATGGAGCGGGGCCGCCCCCGCCGCAGGCCGGGTCATCGGCGGCCGATATGGGCGACGGACGCGATCTCTACGAGGGCGTCGGGTTTCACGAGGCCGCACTGGATGCAGTAGCGCGCCGGCTTCTCGCCGGGGAAGAACGCCGCATAGACGGCGTTGATCGCCGGGTAGTCGGCCCAGTCCTTCAGGAAGACGTGGTTGAAGGTGACGTCGTCCATCGTGCCGCCCGCGGCCTCGACCACGCCCTTGATGGTCTCCAGCACGTGGCGGGCCTGGGCGCCCGCGTCGCCGGCATGGACCACGTTGGCGTCCGCATCCAGGGGCAGCGTGCCCGAGACGTACAGGACCCCGTCGGCCAGGGTGCCCGGCACGTAGGGGGCCAGCGGCTTGCCGGTCCCCGGCGGTATGATGACCTGCTTCGGCATTCCCGTGCGGCTCCCGCGTTCGACCTGTCGGCCGGACCGGGACAGGCCGCGCGGGAGGCCGCCGCGGGGCGGCGGCGTTCGTGCACCCTGTCGGTGACCGACAGGCGGCGCGATGCACTTATTCGGCCAGGTCAACCGCGGCGTGCGGACCCGCGCCGAGGGCCGTCTCGAATGCCGCCACGTCCGAGACCCAGCCGAAGAAGGTCTCGATGTTGGCGAGCGCCGCGTGCTGCAGGCTCTCCGGCCCGGCCTGGTGCGTGGCGTCAGCCAGAACGATGCCGAAATACTCCCGGTGGAACCCGTCGCGCAGGGTCGATTCCACGCAGACGTTGGTGGCGATGCCGGTGAACACCAGCGTGGTGACGCCCCGGGCGCGCAGGGTGCTGTCGAGGGGGGTGTTGTAGAAGCCGCTGTAGCGCGGCTTGCCCATGACGATGTCGCCGGGCTCCGGCGTCAGGGCCTCCACCAGGGCGTAGTCCCAGGAGCCCTTGGCGAGGAGCTGCGCGTTCATCTCGGGATGCCGGCGCATGGTCTTGAGGGCGTTGGACTTGTGCCAGTTCGGCGAACCCGGGCCGCCGGCCTCGACGTAATCCGGGTCCCAGCCGTTCTGGAACCACAGCACACGGATGCCGGCCGCCCGGGCCGCCGCCACCGCCCGGGCGATGCGGGCGATCACCGGGCCGGTGCCCGACACGTCGAAGCCCGCCCGGTCGAGGTAGCCGCCCGGGCTCGCATAGGCGTTCTGGACGTCCACGACGATCAGCACCGTCGTGGCCGGGTCGAGGGCGATCGGCTCGGGCCGGGCGGTCAGGACGACGTCGCCGTGGCGGCCGTGGGGATCGCGAAAACCCGCGGGAGCGTCCATCAGGCGACCTCGGCGAGGGGGGCCGTGACGTGCCGGCGCGTGCGCATCAGGGGCTGGATCCGCGTCCCGAAGGCGTCGAGACCCTTGAGGAAGTCGTCGAACACCAGCAGCACGCCCTCCACCCCCGTGATCGCCCCGATCGCGTCGAGCATCGCGGCCACGCTGGCGTAGCTGCCCACCAGGGTGCCCATGTTGAGGTTCACCGCCGAGGCCGGGTCGGCGAGCTGGCGCACGTTGGTGTCGCCGCCGGACTTGGTGTCGGCCGCGCCCTGGAGGCCGAGCCACGCGATCGCCTCGGCGTCGGCGCCCGCCCGGTAATGCTCCCAGGTGGCCAGGGCGGCGGCGTCGGTCTCGTCGGCGATGATCATGAACAGCGCGTAGCAGGTCACGCGCCGCCCGGTCTTCGCGCGGGCCTCCGCCAGCGTCTCCACCACCGGCGCGAAGGCGGTGGGGGTGTTGACCCCCTTGCCGAGGCAGAAATTGTAGTCGGCATACCGGGCCGTGAAGGCCAGCCCGGCGCCGCTCTGGCCGGCGCAGATGATCTTCATCGGGGCCTGCGGCCGGGGGCTCAGGCGGCAATCGTTCATCTGGAAGAACGTGCCCTTGCGGTCGCTGACGCCGGTCTCCCACAGGTCGCGCAGGATCTGAGCATACTCGGCCAAGTAGTCGTACCGCTGCGCGAAATAGGCGTCCCCGGGCCACAGGCCCATCTGGTCGTATTCCGGCTTCTGCCAGCCGGTGACGAGGTTCACGCCGAAGCGTCCGTCGGAGATCGAGTCGATGGTCGCGGCCATGCGGGCGACGAGCGCCGGTGGCAGGCACAGGGTCGCCGCGGTGGCGAACAGCTTGATCCGGGTGGTGACGGCCGCGAGCCCGGCCATCAGGGTGAAGGATTCGAGGTTGTGGTCCCAGAACTCGGTCTTGCCGCCGAAGCCGCGCAGCTTGATCATCGACAGGGCGAAGTCGAACCCGAGCGCTTCCGCCTTCAGGGTGATCTGCTTGTTGAGTGCGAAGCTCGGGCGGTACTGCGGGGCGTTCTCCGACAGGAGCCAGCCGTTGTTGCCGATCGGGATGAACACCCCGACGCTCATCCCCGGCATCCCTTCGCCCGGCATCCCTTCGGCCGGCACGCCGTCCGCCGGGACCCCTTCGGCAGCGGTGGTCGCGTCCGCGTGGCTCTGCATCATCGTCCCGCCCTCCGCCCGACCGGTTCCCCCCGGACCCGACTCGGCGCCCGGAGGCTCGCAAAACACGGGTGGGGGGTCAAACCCGCGGCACCGGGGCGGTGCGGAAATGCCCATCTTTCCAGCGACTTGCACAACCGGAACGCGATGCCTGCCCAACGCGTGCGCGCTCCCGAATGCGAGGCCCGAACCCATGCGCCGGGCCGGCGCGAGCGGTGCGCATGCGGTACCCCTGCCGGGATGTCGCGCGCCGATTGCCGCCGCCGAACCGGGGACCATGTCCAGGGGCCGACGATGAATGTCGGTTCGATCCTGCCGGAGTGACAGCGATGCGCGCGTGGTTCACCCTCCTTCTCGTCCTCGGCCTCGCGGGACCGGCGGCGGCCGACGAGGCGGGACGCGCCGCGGCCCGGGCGGTGATCGCCAAGCAGGAGCAGGCGCTCGGCCGCGACGACGCGCAGACCGCCTACGAGCAGGCCGCCCCGGCGATCCGGGAGCTGTTCCCGAACGCCGATCTGTTCATCGGCATGGTCCGCAACCAGTACCGCCCGGTCTACCGCCACCGCAGCTTCGTGTTCGGCGAGGCGCGGGACGCGGACGGGGCGGCCGTGGTCCAGTCGGTGGCGATCCAGGACGAGTACGGCGTCGACTGGACCGCCGAGTACACCCTCGCCCGGGACGCGGACGGGCAGTGGCGGATCACCGGATGCCGCCTGATCAAGGCGCCGGGCACGAGTGCCTGAGGGGCGCCAGCCGTCGCGGCGGGCGCGGGACCTGTCGGGCTCAGGGCCGGAACGTGGCGAGCCGGTCGAGCATCTGCAGGGTGATATCGGCGCAGGCCTTCGTCGCGTCGTCGGCCGCGCAGGTCACGTCGACGCGCGCGTCGCCGCGCTCCAGCACGATGTGGGCGGCCCGCGGCGGCGGCGGCGGCGGCGGGGGGCCGTCGGGGCC
>NZ_JBFUGA010000195.1:0-4551 GCF_056403155.1 Methylobacterium sp. P3_A11 | reverse complement strand
ACCCGCTGGCGGCGGCCCTGGGCCAAGCGCAGGCTCTGGTGCGGCTCGGGACGCGGCCACCCCGGGCCGGACGCTTCGCCCGGCCGCCCGCGAAGCCGGCCACGGGCCTGAGCGGGCCGCTCGCCCGCTGGATCGCGCATCGCGCGGAGGAACCATGACGCGGACCGATCGAACCGACGCGGCAGACCCGCTCTGGACCCTCTCGGCCGCCGCCCTGGGACGCCGCTACGCGGCCGGGACGGCGAGCCCGGTGGCGGCCGCCCGCGCCTGCCTGGACCGGGCGGAGGCCGTGAACCCCGTGCTCAACGCCCTGGTGGCGGTCGATCCCGAGGGCGCGGAGCGTGCCGCCGCGGCGAGCGCGGAGCGCTGGCGGGCCGGCCGACCGCTCGGGCCGCTGGACGGCGTGCCGGTGACCATCAAGGACAGCCTCAACGTCGCCGGGTTCGCGACCGGCTGGGGGAGCCGGCTCTCTGCGGGGCGGCCGGCGGACCGGGACGAGACGCCCGTGGCCCGCCTGCGCGCGGCCGGCGCGGTGATCCTGGGCAAGACCAACGTCCCGGAATTGACCGTCCAGGGCTATACCGGCAACCCGGTCCACGGCGTCACCCGCAACCCGTGGGATCCGGCGCTGACGCCGGGAGGCTCCAGCGGCGGCGCGGTGGCGGCGGTGGCCTCCGGGATCGCGCCCCTGGCGCTCGGCACCGACGCGGGCGGCTCGATCCGCCGCCCCGCCTCCCATACCGGCCTCGTCGGCCTGAAACCCACAGCCGGCCGGGTGCCGCGACGTGGCGGGCTGCCCCCGATGATGCTCGACCTGGAGGTGGTCGGGCCGATGGCGCGCACGGTCGACGATCTCGCGGCGGCGATGCGGATCCTCGGGGCGGCCGATCCGGATTCCGTCGCGCCGCACGGCTTCGGCCCGTTCGGGAGCACCGCGGTCCCGGACCGGCCGTTGCGCATCCTCTCCGTCCCGGCCTTCGGGTCGGCCCCGGTCGATCCTGAGATCGCCGCCAGCGTCGCCGAGGCGGCCGGCCGCCTCGAAGGCCTCGGCCACCGGGTCGAGACCGGCCGCTTCGACGCGGCGACCGCCCTCACGGAGGCGTGGCCGGTCTTCGGCCAGGCCGGCATCGCCTGGCTGATGCGGGCGCATCCGGGCCGGCTCGACGCCCTCGGCCCCGACATCCGCGCCTTGGCGGAGGCCGGGGCGGCCCTCTCGGCGGCCGACCTGTTCGACGTGCAGCGGATGGCGCTGGCCCTGCGCGAGGACCTCGCCGCCCTGTTCGCCGGTCACGACCTCCTGATGACCCCGACCGCGGCGGCATTGCCCTGGCGGGCGGAGGACACCCATCCGGAGCGCATCGCCGGGCTGCCGGTGGGTCCCCGCGGCTCGGCGACCTTCACGGGCTTCGTCAACGCCGCGGGCTGCCCGGGAATCTCGATCCCCTGCCGCCCGTCGGGCGCGGGTCTGCCGATCGGGTTCCAGCTCGTGGCGCCCTGGGGCCGCGACGAGACCCTGGTGGCGGTGGCGGGAGCCTACGAGGCCGCCCATCCCTGGCGAATGGTCTGGGAGGGCCAGGCGCCGTGACCGGCCTGTCGATCCACGCCGTCGACGCCGCCACGGGCCGGCCGGCCGCGGGAATGCGCGTGCGGGTCCTGTCCGTGGGAGCCTCGCCGCGGTTGATCGCGGAGGGCGCCCTCGGCGCCGACGGGACGCTCGCCCATCCGATCGTGCGGACGCGGCTCGCCCCCGGCCTCTACGAGGTCGCCTTCGCGATCGGGGATTTCGTCGGGGCGGCCGGGACGGGGTTCCTGGAGGAAGCCTCGATCCGCTTCCGGATCGGCGATCCCGACGAGCACTGCCATCTGCCGCTGAAATTCACGGCCTTCGGCGTCGCGCTGTTCCGCGGCTGCTGAGCCGGGCGGGCAAGCGTCTCCGGGCACGGGCCGGCCGCCGCGGCCGCGACGTCGCGGTCCGGCTGCTCCCGCACCGGGCGGGGTGACCGGCGCCACCGGGACGCCTAGACTCGCCGCCGATCGGCGAGGCGAAGGCGGGAGGACACCGATGCGGATCCAGGCGATGACGGCCCCGGTGGCGGTGATCGGACGCCCGGCGCGCGGCGCGAATCCGGCCCGGCGGCTCCTGGCCGTGCTGACCGTCCTCGCCCTTCCGGTGGCCTGGGTCGCGGCCGGGCGGCAACCGGCAGCGGGCATCGACCCCGATCTCGTACGGGTGATCCGCTTCATGGCGGTGATCAAGGGCGGCTTCGCCCTGGCGGCTGTCGCGGGCTGCTACTGGCGCCTCGGGCACCCGGCGGCCGCGTGGCGGATCCCGGTCTACGTGATCGGGCCGCCGCTCATGGCGATCGGCGCGGCCGGCCTGTGGTCCCTGCGCGATCCCGGCCTCGCCGCGCTCGGCGTGCATCTCGGCCTGTTCGCGATCCTCGCGGCGGCGCTCACCGACCGCGATGCCCTGCCCGACCTGCCGGTCCGCCGGCGGCGCTGACCGCCGAGACGCCGTGCCGGGATGCGCCGGTCAGATCGTCTCGTAGGCGAACAGGACCGCGATCATCGTCAGGCCGGTCAGCCCGATGACGAAGCAGATGTCGGCGCAGCGCTCCAGGCGCACCGCGAGGTCGCTCGCCTCCCCCAGGCGGATCGACAGGTAGGACGCGACCGCGCTGACCAGGAACAGGATCGCCGTGAGGGCCGCGGCCTCGTCGACATGGCTCGGGCCGATCCAGTCCTCGGCGATCTTCACGAGGCCAATCAGGGTGGTGCAGACGCCGACCATCGTCCCGGCCGTGGGGAGGATATGGCGCGACAGGCCGTCTTCGCCGGATCCGCTGGCCCTCCGCCTTTCGGCCATGCGCTACTCCTACAGCTCTGCGGCGGCTGATCGGCCCCCGCCATACCGCGCCCGTGGAGGTTCGTCATGAAGCGACCGCTGACCACCAACTTCTCCGCACCGCCGCCGACCGAGGTCCAGCCGCCCGAGCCGGAGCCGTCGGCGGCCTCCTGGCGCGACGTCGCTCCGTTCGCGGCCGCCCTGATCGCCACCCTGGAGGCGATCGAGGCCGGGCCGAAGGCGGGGCCGGCGATGCGCGCGCACCGCTCCGCCATGCGCCGCCAGGGGGAGGGGGCCGCCGCGCTCGGCGGATCCGAGGCGTTGGCGGCCGTCCTGCATCAGGTCGCCGATGCCGACGCGGCGCGGGCCGCGCCGCGTCTCGCGCTCATCCGCGAGGCCTGGGCGGGGCTGCCCGGGGACCCGGTCTGACGCCCCGGTCAGGGGCTCCCGGTCCGACGGCAGATCGGGGGCGCAGCACGCCGTCGATGGTCCCATGGGCCGGACAGGGATCTTGGCGTGCGCGCGACCGGAGCCACGGGACGATCGGCACCTGGGGTCGTAAAACCGCACCCCGCGCCCCCTGTCGTACCGATCCTGAACCCTCTCGACGGGCAGGGCGTTACGGGGACCGGAATCATGGGGATGGCCACGCATGCGACACGTCAAGTACAGGCTGATCGAGCCGGGCCTGCGCCCCCGGCGCACGCGCCTCGAGATCCCCGGCTGGGCGGGCAACCCCGAACCCCGCATTGACGGCTCGCAGGAATATGCGTGGCACTGCCTCCCGTTCTCCGAGGCGGCCAAGGCGGGGATCGAGCTGTTCTATCCCTACGAGACCGAGCTGCGCGTCGGCACGCGCGACGGTGCGCTCGTCTTCGAGGGCGATTTCGGCCCGCCGCCGGAGCCCGGCATGCAATGGCCGCCGTTCCGGAGCTTCGGGGAGGCCTACTACACCTACCAGATCCTCCTGGACCTGAAGGTGGAGGAGGGCTGGGCGATCAAGACCGAGACCCATCCGCGCTTCTACACCGACCGGACCGGGACCGTTCCGATCGCGGTGCCCGCGCTCCTGCGGCACTGGTGGCCGATGATGTACTTCATGGTCTTCAAGGCCCCCGACGAGGGGGGAACCCACGTGTTCCGGCCCGGCGAGCCGTTCATGCAGGTCACCGTGGTGCCGGCCGAGAATGATTTCGAGCTCGTGCCCATGCCCGAGGACGAAGCCGCGGAGCGCGAACTGCAGTCCCGGCGCATCTATGCCAGCCGGTCGACGCTGGCGTCGGATTCGCAGTGGACCTCGGCGACCAACACCGTGTTCGACGGGACCTACCGGCGGATCCTGGGGGCAGCGAAGAGCCCCCGGTGACGGAGTGCGGAGAGGGACGCCCCCTCTCCGCGTCAGGCGGCTCAGTAGCCGTAGGGCCGGAAGTAGCCGTGGTGATGGTGGTGATGGTGGTGGAACCGCCGGAAGTAGCCGTGATGGTGGTGATGGTGATGATAGAACCGCCGGTAGAAGCGGTGATGATGGTGATGATGGTGATGATAGTAGTATTGGGCTTCCTGGACGGTCGCCTCGCCCTCGGCGGCAGGCGCGAGCAGTTCGGCCTTCGCCTGGTCCGCATCGGACTCCTTGAGGAGCGCCACCGCGTCGGGGATCGGCTTCAGTAGGTCGGCGTAGCTCTCGACCTGCATGGCCGCCTTCAGGC
>NZ_JBFUGA010000194.1:0-4585 GCF_056403155.1 Methylobacterium sp. P3_A11 | reverse complement strand
TGCCGGCCCCTGAAGTCGGCCTTGGCGCGCTGCTTGAGCTTGGCGGCGATGGCGGACAGGATCATGGACCGGCTCCAAGGCGGAGGCGGCAGGCTCGGCGGCTATGGCTAACGACCCGTGAACCTCAGCGCATTCGCGTTTGCGACAAGCCCCATGGCCGCGGCCGCCGCGACCAACGCCGCAGCGACGGCCCATGATGCAGCAATCGGTCAGAGGGCGTGTTGCGTAGGCTGCGAGGAACCACGTCGCGAGAAGCGCCGCTCCGCCACCAATGCCGATCGCCGCCACTCGGAACGCCTGATCCAACCGCTCCGGGTACGGCCGCTCCTCCAGCCGAAACCAGCCGCCACGGGGCGCCGGCTCCTCCTGCGGGTCGTAGGTCTGGCTGTGCGGCGCGGGCATGGGCTCACGATGGCGGACACGCGGCGAGGTGTCGAGCAGCCACTATCGACCCTCGCTGTGCACTAAATCGCCACACGACAGTGGACGCAGCATGATCCTGCTTGCCGCTGAGGCTGGGTCCGGCTACGAACCGGGTCCCAGACAAAGAAAAGGCCGCCCTCAAGGAGCGGCCCGAAGTCTAGGGAGGAAACGCCCTCAAGAGGGCTGCGGGACGGCGACGCTATCGCTGTCCCGCGGTGCCCACCTAGGCCCCTGCATCGCAGCGCGCAACCATTCAGGACCGCGGTATCTGCATGGGCGGGTTGACGGAACCGCTCGGGCGCTCTTCCACACCATGGCCCCGTTAGAGTGAGCCGCAGATCGCTACGGGCGACCGCAGCCATCTACCGCAAGGTGTCGCCTGAGCTTGGCTTGTAGCTCGTCCAGCTCGCGCACGGCCTTCCACGTAGACTGCCATGCTTGATGTGCGGATGGGCTCCTGTGCTCTTTCAGATCGTGCTTGGTGCAGCGTTCCGCGTCCGCGGCATGCTTCAACGCCCGCTCTACGGCGCTGAGCGTGTCTCGGATCTCAACCTCGGTCATCACAAGACCCTGTTCGGCATACCGTCCGACCGCATGGTGCCATGATCTCGCCCGGGACGGTGCCGCCGCGCTTAGATTGTCGAGCCAATCCCCTTACGGCTAAAGCCGCCCGATGTCCGACAAGTTCAACACCCTTCTCGAACGCCTCAAGGCGCACCAACGCACGCTCATCCTGTCCACGGTCGAAGTGACGGTCATCTCGCCAAACTCGAAGCTTAAGCATATGCGTAGATTGCATAGGCGGCATTTTTTCGCCCCAATTTCCGAACAGTTAATGCGCCCTTAACCCTTTCCGGCGCTCATTGAATTGGTTCAACGGAGCCTGTTCCATGCTCTCAACCGGTCTCTTGCTCGTGATTAGTGCAGCGCTCAGCGCGGCAGCGGCGGGCGCCGTAAGCGACCCGAACGCCCGCGACGGATAGCGCCGTCCCAAGCGGTTTGGCGGAGTGTGACGGCCCCGCGACAGGCTCGATTTCTTGTTCTCATGGCCGTTGTCAGCCCTCGAACCGGCACAGTTCAGCTGCCACACTGATCGGACCGAACGCCGTTTCTGGTCCTCGCGATGCTCGCCACAGCCCGCACTTTTTTCCTTCAGAACCGCGAGGGTGGTGCGGTGCTTGGGTCGTCCGCCTTGTTCATGACCGGGGCTATGACGCTGATCTGGCTGCTCGGCTGAGCTTACAGGTCTCGCCGCCGTCTTAGCCGCAGTGCCCAGATCAGCGCTCCGGGCCAAAACACGAGGCTGAGCAGCGCAACCAGCACAAAGGCGCGGCCCTTCCACCAAGTGATTGCAACGGGCAGGAACAACCCTGGCACCGCGGTGACGTTCTGCGGCGTTCTGCTTCGGAACTGGAAACGCCGGGGCGCCATTGAGGTGGGGCTAAACGGTGCCTCCGCCGAGAGTTCCTGCACAATCATGTTCATATTCGCTATAGTTTTCGCCGCGGTTGCAGTGCTTGGTGCCGCAATTGGCCTCGGCCATGTTGGGCATCCCATCGGCGGTCAATCCGTCGAGAGCTATGGCTGGGGCTTGTTCATCAACGGCTCAGCTATTGCTGCCTTCTTCGCCTTGCGCGCGACTCTTGCGCCGTCGAGCCGTTGGGTCAAACGGAAAACCCAGCCTCCGGAGTTGATCAGACATGCCCAGCCGGAGTGTGTGCAGGCTGAGAGTGGGAAGGTTGTCGCTCCTCAGACCACCATGGGCCGCGAGCCGCGGCGGGTGGCAAGCCCTGCTCCCGAGACGTCTCAGGCAACTGTCGTGCTCCCTGATGACCCTGAGGCGATCTTGGACGCACTGGTCGAGCGCGTTGGCACCGCGGGCGTAGATCTAATGCTGCGCAATCGCGCCAAGTTCGCCCACGCTGCAGAGTGATCTGAGCCCGACGAGCGATCGGGTTGGTCATCACGGGTCCGAGCGCCACGTCGTGACTGCGATCGCCCTATCGACATTCCGAGGCTCGGACCTGCGGGCATGCTCTCAAGATGGCGAGCGCCCGGGCGGCTGTCGAGGTGTCAGGCCCTGCGCATCGCCTGTGCCTGCAGCCGCTCGGCCTCTTCCTGCAACGCGTCCCGCTCGATCCGCATCGCCTCGACCAGGGCGTGCATGTTCCCGGCGTCGATCGCGGTCTCGACGAGCATGTCCTGGGTCGAGGCCAGTTGCTCGCGCAGCTCGGCATTCTCGGTCGCTAGCGCCAGGAGAAGAGCGGTCACGACATCGCTCATCCGGACCCCAGCACCGCCCTCAAGCTAGGGCGTGTAGTCGTGCGCAGGCTTGGCCGCAACTGCATCTATGTTAGCCGCGATGGCACCACCGAGGCTTCATTGCCGGCATGCGCTCAAGATGGCGAGCGATAGGGCAGGGGTCGTGGCTGTCAGGTTTCCAGCCGCCCGCGCTCTTAGCTGTTGACGGAATGACTACGTAGCTCGCCATGGGCGAAGCTGAAGCATATACGTAGACTGCATTCGTGGCGCCATCTTGCCCCAATCCGAGGACAGTTAACACGCCGTTAACCATAGCCGATGCTATTCGCTCGGATCAAAGGAGCCCAATCCATGATCTCGGTCGGTTTTCTCGTCGTGATCAGTGCAGCCCTCAGTGCGGCCGCGGCCGGTGCCGTGAGCGACCCGATTGCTCGCGATAGATAGCGCCGCTTTGATTGACTTGTCGAGGTGTGACGGCCGCGCGACAGGGCCGATTTCTCGCATTTAGTCCCCAGGAAGGCCCTCGAACCAGCGCAGTTCAGCTGCCACACTGACCGGATCGCACGCCGCCTCCGGGCCACCTCATGTTCAATGCAGCTTGTACCTTTGTTCTTAAGCACCGAGAACGGAGCGCGGTGCTCGCCTCATCTGGCTTGTTCTTGACTGCAGTCTATATCCTGGCGGCCATGCTTTCCTGAGCGCTGCGTCAGGTCGTCGAGCTGGAGAACGTCATCGCGGCGGTCGAGGCTGTGGCGACCGAGGAGGCACAACCAGCGCGGCTCGGCGTTCGATAGAAGCTGCCGACGTTGGCGGCTTCGGTACGAAACCTGGAGGCGCAGATGCCAAGCCAGCAGCCAGGGACGCCGAGGCGGAAGCCGCGCTTCCAAAATCGCGAACCGACCTTCGTTGAGATCGAGGAGGCGACCCTCTTCATGGCGTATGTCGTGGAGAGGTACGGCGAGCATTACGCCCCGATCATGGACCGCCTCGTCGTCGACCTGGAGGAAGCTCGGAAGCGTGGGGGAGCCCTACGGAAAGGGCAAAACGGATCCTCGACGAAGCGGAGGCAGACGGTCGGCTCGCAGCCGTGAACATCACGCGGAAGCGCTAAGAGCCTCACCTTGCGGAGAACACCATGAAGGCCGGTAGCATGCGCGCGCCCGACCCTGCGCAGCCGACGACGGTCGCTCTCCTGCGAGAGCAGTTCGGCCCACGGGTCATCATCCCGCTCGACAGCGTGATGGCGGCCTACTTCCCCGGCGTGTCGCAGGAGCACCTGCTGCGCCGGATCGGGGAGGGCAAGCTGGATCTGCTGGTCGTGCGGATCGACGCCAGCCAGAAGTCAGCCAAAGGCGTCGCCTTGGTCGACCTGGCAACGTACCTCGACCACCGGATCGAGGCAGCGCGTAAGGAATGCCGCCAGCTCTGCGGGTAGCCTGCAACGACAACGGCGCAGCAACCTGGGAAGGCGCTGCGCCGCTGGATCGGGCCGCCTGAGGGGGCGAATGACGGCCTTGAGCGGTGGGTACATCTGGCTCAGCCCCCGCGAGGTGCGCCCAAGCACATCCAACGCTGTGTGGCCCGGTGGTGACACGCGCCGACGACCACCTGTGGACGGCGCCGAGTGCCCCTGATTGGTCAAGGTTCAGGGGCCAGCGTGAGGTACTTCCCTCGATCCGGCTTTGCCATGTTCGCAAACCCTCACGCCTTCGTTCTCCATCATCGCGAGCGCCTTGCCGTGCTCCTGTCCTCGGCCCTGTTCCTGGCGGGCGCACTCCCGTTGTTCTGGGCGATTGGCTGAGCCAAACGCTCCAGTCTTGCTCGTCGGGCAGGGGCTGCGCAGCAGATCATGGTTATCCAGCTTGGCGGAGATCGTGGTGCACTACTGACAGATGTGATC